>JAWOHT010000062.1:0-4416 GCA_046485045.1 Bacteroidales bacterium | reverse complement strand
AAATCACAAAATTTCACTAAATAAATAATCTGGCATTCAATGTTTTGTGTTATTTAGTGTTTTAGAGTTCCCGCCTGCCGTCGGGCAGGTTTGTGGCAAATATGATTTTTTCGACTTTTGAGGCGGCCTCTTTTCATTCTTCATTCTTCATTTTTCCCTAATCTCCCAGGCCCTGAATTCCACGATCTGTCCGATCAGATCATAGGGGATAGGCTGATCGAGCGGAAACTGCACCGAACCTTTTCCCTGCTTGTATTTCGAAAGCTCTTTCGAAAACTCCTGGTGCCCCGAAGGCGTGGCATAAAAGCCAATGTGTTTTTTGAAACCCGCAAAATAAACCAGCACCCGACCATGGGTTTTATAAGCAGGCATATCGTAGGCAATGCCCTCAACCGCATCGGGGGCTTTTTCACGGATTATGGCACGGATCTTTTGCAGGATTATCTGCACTTCGGCAGGGAAGGAGGCAATGTATTCGTCGATGGAGATGAATTTTGACGGCATCATTTTCAGGATTACTCTTAGGACAAAATTAAACAAGATACAAACACGAAATACCGGTGCGCTGCACCAATTGCAGGCGGTAACTCATGAAGTGACTCGAAACCATTAATTGTTTAATTTTATCCCTCTGCATTTATTGAGGTGACAAGAGAACTATGGCAAATCAGAGGGGGCTAATTATCAGAAAAATCATTCACCTATCATTGGGTCTGATTATATTGATACTTAGCTGTGTTCTGGAAAGGAGTGTTTTATTGTACCTGATTATAGCCGGTACAATTTTCTCTTTTTCGACTTTCAATTATAAGAAATTTAATCTCCTTCATAAAACCACAGATACGAGTCTGGGCACCCTTTATTATCCCCTTGGTATATTATCATCTTATTTGATTTTGTATCATCTGCCCTTATATTATTTTCAGTCATCTTTGATGCTGCTCTCGGTTTCAGACACATTGGCAAATTTTGCCGGCAAGATACAGAAGGGTAACATTTGGTTTCGGACGTTCCATGACAGAAAGAGTATTTACGGAATTATTGCATACCTCCTTTCTGCAGGTTTGATTCTATATCTTTTGTTGCCCGGTTTTTTGAGCTTAGATTTTTCATATATCCTTTTTGCTTTGCTATGGGCGGTTATTCTTGAAACCGCATCCATGCGCGGTTCTGATAATTTCAGCATTCCGGCAGGGCTTGCCTTGTTTTTCTTTCTGACTTATCATTATGAGGCTGATTACCTTTATTTGACGGCAATTCTAATTGCTTTGGCACCAGCATGCTTTTTGTTATTTAAATTCAATATTCTAACACGGCGGGGAAGCTTTGTTGCCTATTTACTGGGATTTTATCTAGCAGGCATCGCAGGTTGGCCCTGGTTGATGCCTGTTTTGCTCTTCTTTCTGAGCGCTGCGGCTTTTACGAAATTGCATCATGCAATAAAAGGCGCCGGAAATAAATCCACCCCCCGCAATGCCTGGCAGGTTATAGCCAATATAATATGGGCGGTAACCAGCTCTGTCCTGTTTTTAATGACGCAGAGTGAAATATTTATACTTTTCTATATCGCTTTTTTGGCTGCCGTAACGGCTGATACCTGGGCCAGTGAAATTGGTCCGCTGCTTAATAAAAGATGCTTTCTCCTGTCGACGATGAGAACAGTACCGGCTGGTACCAGTGGTGGTATTTCTTTCTTTGGCAGTGTGGCCGCATTTTGCGGTGCAACTATTATCTCCTCCTTATCATACTTCGTCTTTTTTGGTTCCTGGCAATGGGATATTATAGCAATCCTCAGCGCCTCCGCATTCTTAGCCTGCTTTGTGGATTCCCTCCTTGGAGCCTTTATCGAAGACAAGTTGCTTCGGTTAGATTATTTTAAGAAACGAAAGACATTAGAATCCATTACTCCCAATGATCTGGTAAATATGGCGGGTTCTGTTACGGCTTTTGCTTTTTACCTTTTACTGGCATGGGTTTTTTAAAAGGCAGCAATCAGGTTCAGTAATTATAAAAACAGATATATCAAAAACCCAATGATAAGCAAAAGGGAAAAGGCCAGATGTATAAGCACGGTGAGTTTCGCGCCTTGTTTTATCAGGTCAGGATTATCGTGGTTTTTATATATAATGCCTGCAGCTTTTGGAAAGATAAGACCGTAAGGGATAAGTGCAAAAAGGAAAAGCCATGAATTTCCCGGGAAAAAGAGGAACAACAAAATTACATTTGCTATAATTCCTGACTGTGCAAGAAGATAAAGTACCGATGTAAACCTGGTACCCATGCGTGATGCCACCCCGTGTTTACCTCCTGCACGATCTGCATCCAGATCAATCATCTGTCCTGCCAGTAAAATGGATGAAGTGCTGAGCCCTGTAGCAGGCATCAATAGCCAAATCAAAGGGTGCAATCCAAGGTTTTGACCAACTGTGGCTATCAATATGGCCATCGGACCAAAAGCAAACCAGACAGATATTTCGCCCCAACCCCTGTAAGCCAGCTTAAATGGCGGTGCAGTATAGTATTTGCTGAAAAAAGCGGATAGCAAATAAAGTCCCCACAGATAAGGCCATAGCGTTTTATCTATAAGTGGCATGAGTGCTATTGTGCCGGCAAGTGCCACGATCAATCCGGTGCGGGCCAGGAGAAACATCTTGCCCATTAGTTCAGGATTATCAAGCAAAACACCTGACCCTCCGCTGGATTCATTGCGGTGCACATTTACTTTATCTGTTCCCTGTATGGTATCAAAAATGTCGTTATACACATTGGTAGCTACATGTAAACCAATACCAACAACCAACACTATTAGAAAATTGAGTACCTCCAGTCTGCCGTTCAGATGAACAGCCAGCAGGGTTCCCAATATTATGGGCGCGATGATGGAGCTCAAGAAATGTACTCTGATCATTTTACCAATTCCCGGGTTCTCTTTCATAAGCAGGTTACTTTTTACATTATTTATATTTTTTAAATTTAGCATAAAAATGTAAAATATTAAAAAGTTTCTCGCCTTAACCATTCCTGCTTTATATATGGCAAATACCCAATCACCACATCAAAGCCATGTTTCGTTCAAACTCTGCTCTAGGACCAACGGGTGGAGAAAAAAGCGGCAGCGCCGCGAAATATTGGTAGCCAAAAGAACTACCTCTCGACTCCGTTCCCGCTTTCAGCGGGACCTCCGCTCGAGGACCGACGGCTTTCGGGTTTAAATAAGAACCCCCATTGGCGTCTATTAAATCGCCAATGGGGGCCTTTTTTTCAACGAAAGTTCCCGGTCCCCGAGAGAAGCGCAGCGAAGTCGAGGCGCTACTCTATATTACGCATTGTCGAGTTGATAATGGCTGTGTTCCGGTTATTGATGTTCCAGAAGTTTCTAGTGCTTATGGCCGGATGGGTTGTCATTCCATAACTTATTACGATAGCTCTGTGTCGGCCTGCGGAGCGCCTTATTCGGTAATTGGTCCAGAGCCTGCTATATTTTATAGAAGTGGCGTCTGTAAAGCGGGTGAATCAGACGGCGTAGTTGTTCAGGATTGTAGTATGCAATTTAGTGGTCATCCACTCTATTCTTATTATCCAATTCATGATTATGAGAACTACCCTTACAGTTCTTATTTTGTGACTCATGATCAAGGTATTTATTCATGTTCGGGTCCTCCAGGTGATCCAGGCGGTGGAGGAACTTTATGTGATTTTCAGTGTATAGAAGATTGTATGTTAATTTGGAATGATGAAATTTATTGTAATTCATATTGTGGTTGCGTGTAAAACCTTTTAAAAGCAATAAAAAAGACGCTTGTGTTTCAAGCGTCTTTTTGAAAAGAACAATTAATCGACTTTAATAAGTCGCAGGGAATAACCGCCAAATTTTGGCCTTAATGCTTCAGTAATAAAATAATTTACGTTATATTTTAAAGTGAAAGAATGGGCATAACCGCCAAACTCATCAGCGCAGTTAAATACTGCATAATAACCAAGTACGTAAAACGTTCCTTCTCTTGCGCCTCCTGCTTTAGCCGAAAACAAACTCCTATTATCCGCACCTGTGTTAGGCGCTTCCCAAAAATTATTACCGGGCATTTTGCAGTATCCCCCGACACTCCAGATAGTATAAGAATCAGCTGGGCCGTAAAAATCCATTAAATAAAAAGCCAAATCGCGGTAATCATAAATAGTCGGCACTCGCCAACCTTCGGGAGCAATAAGCGGGTGACTCGACGCATACCAGTTGTAAAGGGCGCCGTAGTCTTTTTCGTGAGTCGCCCTATCATTGTTATACCAGCACATAGCCGGTTCTTGAGGAGCAAACTGAGCCCAATAGGAATCTTCTAAGCGATTAGGAATTGGACTGCCGTCTCTTAAGCGAGTGGCATTAAAATTATCAATTGTCCAAGTTTGATTACCTATGGTCCA
>JAWOHT010000025.1:0-7536 GCA_046485045.1 Bacteroidales bacterium | reverse complement strand
AAATTGAAATACTGCAGCTTATTGAAGGAGCACGACAAGCAATGGGGCTAACAGTAATTATTGATGTATTCAGGGCATTCTCGCTTGCATGCTATATTTTCGATCAGGGAGCCGAAAAAATAATCCCTGTCGGAGACATTGACATGGCATACAGGCTAAAGGAAAATAATCCCGGCTATCTGCTTGCAGGCGAAAGAAACAACCGCAAAATGCCCGGGTTTGATTTCGGCAACTCACCATTTCAGGTCAGAAATTACGATTTCTCAGGCAAAACGGTTGTACACACTACCAGTGCAGGCACGCAGGGCATTGTAAATGCCGTAAATGCAGATGAGATTCTAACAGGAAGTTTTGTGAATGCAGATGCCATTGTAAGATATATCAGCAACAAAAAGCCAGACTGTGTTTCGCTTGTATGCATGGGCTATTCAGCCAATTACCCCACTGAAGAAGATACTTTCTGCGCCGAATATATCAGGAATGCACTGCGGGGACAAGAACCTGACTTTGAACAGATGGTCCAGATAATCAAAAACAGCAGTGGCAAGCGGTTTTTTCTCGATGATATGCAGGAGCACTGTCCTTCTGAAGATTTTTACATGTGCCTTGACCTTAACCGGTTTGATTTTGTTATCAAAACAGCTAAATCATCTGATGATCACATGTGCCTTTATAAACGAAAATAACCGCTGCTACCTTTTTTCAAGCCATTTTAACCATTCGGTACACCTCTCGGGCCAGGTAGAGAGATGGGCATTACCCAGTCCGAGAGAGTATCCATGTCCCCCTGTCGGATACAGGTGCATTTCGCACGATACACCATTTTCTTTCATAGCGTTCAGAAAACGAATGCTGTTTTCAACAGGTACAGCCTTATCATCTATGCTATGAACAATAAATGCAGGAGGGGTATTCTCATTAACATGAAGTTCATTTGAATACAAAGTAACCAGCTCATTATCCGGATTTTTCCCGAGCAACGAATACATCGAACCTTTATGGGTAATGGCCGAATCCATAGAAATAACCGGGTATACTAAAATCATAAAATCGGGCCTGCAGCTCACCCTGTCAACAACATCGGAAGATGCGGGAATACCATCGTCAAAATGAGTGCCAAGCGTGGAGGCAAGATGGCCACCGGCAGAGAAGCCAACGATCCCGATTCTTCGGCTGTCAATATTCCATTCCGGCGCATGAAAACGCACCATCCTCATGGCCCGCCGGGCATCAAGAAGCGGCGATGTATGCCTGATAATGCTGCTTTCGGTGCCTGGCAAACGGTATTTCAGCACAATCGCGGCAATCCCTTTAGAATTAAACCATTTGGCGATGTCGGTGCCTTCCCAGTCATAAGCCAGACGAACATACCCGCCACCGGGACAGATGATTACAGCCCGTCCGTTTGCATTTTTCTTTGAAGGAAGAAATACAGCAATTTCAGGTTGCTGTACTTTGCTTATTCTTACAATATCTGATGTATCGGCATTTTCCTTCTCACCGGTCTGCCTGAAATTCGGAATGTCTTTTTCCCATAAGGGAATTGTGAAGTTTTGGGCTGTAACAATATTTACGAGGAAAATAGGAACCATCAAGCCTATAATTTTTTTCATAATCGTGTTTTTAAAAGATTACGCAGTTTATGCACAATTTCAATTAGTCTTGTCCGTTTTCGTACACAAACTGTTTTTATCCGGTCAGTTTTAACATTTCAAAATTATAAAAAATACTTCGTATTTTATTAACTATCATTTATTTATATACTTTGGCACGATAAATGTTTACTTATTTGTATAAAAATTGAAAAAATAAATACAATATACAAAATGAAAACAACAATCAAACACCGGCAAATAAAAGTAGCTGCAACAGCTTTTATAGCAACACTTTTTTTCATTGAACTAACTGCACAAAATCCTTATATACTAACTACTGCAGAGAGAAATCTGAAGCAACTAAAGAGCTATGTCATTGTTGAAATAAACCAACGCAATTCGGGTCTTAAGGCCATTATCGCATCTTCTTCAAACATGCCCGATGCAATAAAGGCAGATATGGTTGCATTTTACCCCGATATTGAGGAAAATATTAAAATTGAGCCCTGGATGCTTACTGAATCTCATTTTTTAGGATTAAGCAGGTCTAAACCTGATATTACAGAAGAACTGGAGCAGTATCTTCCTATTGAAGAATGGATGCTGGATACCATGCATTTTATGCCGTCAAAAAAATTCACTGACCCGCTTACTGAGGAAGAAGAGAAAACGCTTTATGTAGAGGACTGGATGCTTGATACCGGCCATTTTAACACCCATACCGCAAATGTCAGATAAGTATTTTATTGTCTGGCTTATAAAAGTCTTTTACATTGACATGAGGAGTAAAAATTTTCCAGAGAATCGCAAATGTTATGGCAATATCATTTTAATTAATTTAGTCGTTTACTTCAATCGCGGTTAATATTTTATCCTGTTACACAAAATAAATTATACAGGTTAAAAACTTATTTCGATAAATATTAGCCCATTTCAAACAATAATACTAATTTTATATCAATATCGTAAAATCAAGTTTTAGAAGTATAACAATTTGTTGGCATATCAAAGACTATACAGAAAGATCTGATACTTGTTGTTGAATCTTTAAAAATTTTGGTATGATTGACCTGCAAGATCCCTTATACGAGAATATCCACAAGATTTTAAGCCATAAAAATCCAGACAATCTTGATATGGTTTACGATCTTGCCATTAGTGACAGAAACACGCTTGAAGACCTGCTGGAGGGCATTACCTCTGTAGATGAGACACTCAGGTATAATTGTTTCAAAGTATTATTGGCCATTAGTGAGAAGGTACCATTGAAACTATACACCGAATGGAACACATTTTTTGAGATGCTGCAAAGCCATAATGCTTACCACCAAATGATTGGTGTGAAAATTCTTGCCAACCTCACCCTGGTTGACAATAAGGATAAATTTGAGGATATTGCAGAAGAATTTTTTGCTTTGCTCAATGGCAAAAGTCTTGTCACCGCAAGATATGTGGCATCGGGCGCCGGTGTTATTGCCCAGGCTAAACCTCATTTACGTGAGTTTATCACAAAAAAACTATTGACAATAGACAAGACTGCCCATAAAAATAAAGACCTTATTGTTTTTGATGCCATCGAATCTTTTGAGTCTTTTTTCGGGGAATCGGAAAACCGCGAACATATTATCTCATTTGTAAAAAAATACCTTAAATCCCCAAGTCCGAAAACCGCAAAAAAAGCGGGTGAATTCATGAAAAAACACGCGGCATAAACCGATACTTTTCCCGCCAGGGATTAGAATAAGAATTGCCTTTATGGAAAGCCAGACCAGCCTGTATTGATAGTCAGACATACTTCACTCCGATGAACAGGTATTGATATTTTTATTCACCACTGACAGAATTAAATTTTTTTCAGATTATAAACCCTCTGAAATGAAAAGGTTTAATGAAATTACGCCACCTATGGGGCTCAAATTATCACCATCAAATTATTCTATAAATATTTCGCCTCTAACGAGGCTGAAAATAAGGACCGCAGGTACAAAATATTTGTAGAACAGGCAATAATTATTTCAAAGTGCCGTAGGTACGAAATATAAACAATATAGAATTTAATCGGACAGTAGCGATTTTTATTGATACTTGGTGTGGAATAAATATCTTTGTAAGCTGAAAAAAGTGCATAGTCATAATGATGGAAAATAAGAAACTGATATTGGTAACAAACGATGATGGCATAGATGCCAAAGGCCTGAAAGCATTGACTGAGACAGTGAAACCCTTTGGCAGGGTGGTAGTAGTAGCCCCTGCCTGTCCGCAATCTGGGATGTCGCATGCTATTACAGTTATAAAACCGATCGAAATTCAAAAGGTGGAAGAAGGGGAAGATTTTGTATCATACAAATGCTTCGGTACACCGGTTGACTGTGTAAAAATAGCCCTTAACCAGCTTCTTGATCGCAGACCAGACCTGTTGGTCTCCGGCATCAACCATGGTTCCAATTCTTCTTCGAGCGTTTTTTATTCCGGCACCATGGGAGCTGCCATTGAAGGTTGCATTAATGATGTGCCTTCGGTAGGTTTTTCACTGCTTGATCTGCATCCCGATGCCGATTTTTCAGCATCGCAGCATTCTGCCTCACGTATTATATCAAAAGTGCTTGCCAACGGGTTGCCAAAATCCATCTGCCTGAACGTGAATGTGCCTCCCGTTTCGAAAAGCGAGATTGCAGGGATAAAAATTGCACGACAGACAAAAGGATTATGGAAAGAAGAGTTTGATAAACACACCGACGCACTGGGCAGGGAATATTACTGGCTGACAGGCAACTTTCACAATAACGAACCCGATGCCAGCGATACCGACGAATGGGCATTGAAAAACAACTATGTTTCGGTGGTGCCATTGAGGGTAGACATGACGTGCTATAAAACCCTTGACCTGATTAAAAACTGGGAGTTATAACAAATACATGCAGAGATTAAATACACTATTAACAGGAATTGTTACCGGCATTGTTTTGCCTGCCATTATCTTTGTGTTGCTCTATTATGCCAAATTCAGCTCACTGCGTTTTATCGAATTCCCAAGACAAATGCTTATGGGCACCCTGTTGCCCTTGGCTTTAAGCTGGTGTGTGCTGCCAAACCTGCTGCTTTTTTTTATCTTTAACTGGGCAGACTGGCTTAAGGCAGCGAAAGGGGTGCTTGCATCTACCGTGGTTATTACCCTTATGCTGTTCGGACTAAAAGTAATTTATTCACTGATATGAAATATTTCCTGATAGCCGGAGAAGCCTCAGGCGACCTGCATGGTTCCAACCTGATGAAAGGCATTCTGAAATCAGATACTGAAGCAGTATTCAGGTTCTATGGCGGAGAAAAAATGCTGGCTGCAGGAGGCACAATGGCCAGACACTTCAAAGAACTTGCCCTGATGGGAATCTGGGAAGTATTTAAAAATCTTAAAAAGTTTAGCGGGTTTATCGAAGAATGCAAAGCAGATATCCTGAAATTCGAACCCGATGTGCTTATTCTTATAGACTACGCGGGTTTTAACCTTCGCATAGCAAAATTCGGCAAGCATAACAACATCCCGGTTTTCTATTACATCTCGCCCAAACTTTGGGCATGGGGCAAATCACGTGCAATACGTATCAGGAGGTATGTTGACAGGATGTTTGTCATTCTGCCTTTCGAGGTGGCTTTTTATAAGAAACTCAGAATTGAAGCTGCCTACTATGGCAACCCTGTTGTGGATGTGATAGAAGAATTTAAAGCAAATTATCACGAAACAAAGGAAGTATTCAGGGCCAGGCACCAGATCGGTGAGAAACCTGTTATTGCTTTGCTGGCCGGTAGCAGGAAACAGGAAATAGACCTTTGCCTGCCCCTGATGATCAATGCATCAAAAGCTTTTACCGGCTTCAGTTTTGTCCTTGCCGGGGCTTCATCCATCCCTGAGGATTATTACAAACACTTTCTTGAAGGCACCGGAATACACCTCGTGTACGATGAAACATATCCCCTCCTGAAACATGCATTCGCCGCCGTAGTGACCTCCGGCACCGCAACCCTCGAAACTGCCCTGATGAATGTGCCCGAAGTGGTTATTTATAAAACCAGCAACGCGTCATTTTATCTCGGTCAGTTTTTTATCATGCTGGGAGTGATACATGTGAAGTTTTTCTGCCTCGTAAACATCATCCTCGACCGGATGCATGTAAAGGAGTTTTTGCAGTTCAACCTTTCTGACAAGATCAAAAAAGAGTTAAAAAGAATTGTTGACGATGAAGTATACAGAAAAAAAATACTCGACGGCTATACAGAAATGAAAGATATGCTCGAAAAACCAGTTGTATCCGAACGTGTTGCAAAAAAAATGGTGGAATACATGGTGTCATGGAAAAAATCCTGAAAAACCCAGTATTGTGAATGACTAATAACAATCACTTTAAAAGCGCTGCCTTCTATTCGGTTTTATTACGCATGATCGTTCTGTTATTTGCATGTCCTTTATCGGTTGTCAATGCGCTCGAAATAAAAATAGGGCTGTATAACGATCAAAGCATTGTATCTGCTGTTTTCTCTGTTGTTGAAGGTAATTACAATATCATTGGCGATGGAAATATCATACTGAATGTTTCACAGGGAGAGATTTTTTACCTGTCGCCAGAGAATGGCACCCTTCAATTCACTGGCGGAGACAAAAAGTTCCCGGGATTTCGGGCAATATCTGTAGAAAAAACCACCGAAGAAGGTGTTTTACAGCTAAAACCCGTGGCGCCATTGCTTCCTTCTGCCGATTACGACGGCAACCTGACCATCAGCCTGGTGAACGGGGAGCTAAAGATCATCAACCTGGTAGAGATGGACCATTACATCGCGGGGGTAATTGAGGCAGAAGGCGGGTCGAATGCCGGAGAAGAGTATTACAAAGCCCAAGCCATATTAATCCGCACCTATGCGCTGAGAAACATGCACCGCCACGCAGCACAAAGTTTTAACCTTTGCAGCAGCGAGCACTGCCAGGCTTACAAGGGCAAAAGCCTGCTCAACAGGCAGATTTACGAAGCCACGCACGCTACCGATAACCTTATAATAACAGACATTGGCGGCAATCTGGCCATTGCCCCTTACCACAGCAATTGCGGAGGGATAACCAGCACATCTGACATGGTATGGCAAAGGCATCATTACTACCTGCTACCGGTTAGTGACATCTTTTGTTCGAAGGGGAATAACTACACCTGGACAAAAAAAATAACCCTCACGCGATGGAAAAACTATCTTTCGGGTTACGGTATCAACACAGCAAGGCTTACAAATGAAGCTTACAACATAAGACACCCAAACCGTGAAAAATACATTACCATAAATGATATCCCTGTTCCCACAAGAAGTATCCGGGAAGAGTTCGGGTTAAAATCAACCTTCTTTAAAATTGAAAAAGCCGGTAATGAAATCATATTCATTGGCAAAGGATTCGGCCACGGTGTGGGAATGTGCCAGGAAGGGGCAATGGAAATGGCCCGTATGGGATATACCTATGTAGATATATTGCACTACTACTACCAGCATATTGAAATTGCACCTTTAGTAGAACAGGAAACAACCGGAAATGATTAGGCTTTGGCAAACTTTCCGAAAGTTCGAATGGGCAGCAGTGCATCAACCGTTAACACCTTATACAGGTAACGCTGCGCGAGTGATCAGTATAAGTCTGTTCAATCTGTATTATCTGTGTGCCATTTGAAATAATGGAATTATTCTTTAAACCCACTCTTTCTCTCGCGCGCTTTTGCAAAGCGTGCGTTTTATTAACACGATATCTTATTCCAATTTAATTATACTCAATACACCTTTACCTCCTGAATAATCAAATGGCAGATGAATATTTATAGTCACAAAATAAATACCTTACAGCCTTTTGATTTTGTATTTTTCAGACATAGCAATGTAATTTGATGATTCCTTTTAAAAATACAAAAAAGTATTT
>JAWOHT010000261.1:0-2857 GCA_046485045.1 Bacteroidales bacterium | reverse complement strand
CCCACTGGGAGGGGAGTTTTCGTTCAAGCACTAATTAAGCATTGACAAAATTAATAAAGATTATAATATGAATCTTTTTGAAATTTTGCTTCATTATTTATCCAGCAATTTCCAATGGAAGTGCGCAGCTTACTGGTGGGGCTCCCGGACTTCAAATCCGGTGTGGGGCGCTAACACCGTCCCGGGTGGGTTCGATTCCCATGCACTTCCGCCAATTATTTAT
Source organism: Bacteroidales bacterium (assembly GCA_046485045.1). Taxonomy (GTDB): domain Bacteria; phylum Bacteroidota; class Bacteroidia; order Bacteroidales; family UBA10428; genus JAFGPL01. The sequence continues at coordinate 2,634 of JAWOHT010000261.1, read as the reverse complement.
TCAATAAAAAATACTGTGACAGTATAAGTCGGATATATACTCCATGTCAACAAAACCGATATCAGAGTTGTAATTGTCTATGTGAAAAATCATTCCCAGATTTGTGACCGCCTTTTGGGAAAAAATATTGACAAAGTTTTTTTTCGAAGGTAAAAGATGCGCTTGTTGACTTCAGAAAACAATTCACATGGGCCGTTAGCTCAATCAGGCAGAGCACCTGACTCTTAATCAGTAGGTTGAAGGTTCGATTCCTTCACGGCCCACCAATCAAAATACTAATCAAATCAACATATTAAACAGCTAAATAGAAACCCGGCCTGATAGGCTTTTTTTATTCCGTGTGAGATTCTGTGTGAGACAATTGAAAAGAGCACGAAGTGAACGTAACTCAATATTGCCGGTGTGGAGTGATACCTTTCGCCTTTCAATCAGGAATTTGGTTATAATCATCTGCGATATTTCGTCACAATGTAGATTATTCCAACTTTTGACCCATCTATTGGCCCGTTCCTTTAGATAAAACAGGTAAACAGATGGATCGCTAAGAATTATTCGAATCTGAGCCGGAGCTTGGAGGGTTTCCCTTACAATGAACTCCTGGCCGGCCATTACCGGATGTTTGGTTTTGGTAATCAAATCCCATTATGAAAGGGTCACCCGCACATTAAATGTATCAACAATTATATCCCTGTTTAATTCAACCTGCCTGAACCCTGCCTGCCCAAAAGCCGGCAATGGGTATATCGGTCGGAAGCCCGAATGAGCCGACAGGAAGGGCGGTATCCACGCCCGAACCCCACTCACCATTGCCGTTGAAATCCAGATACCAGGCGCCTTTTCGGAACACACCAGGAGATGAAACCTCGCCTTAAGGCTTCCCAAGGATAAAATGTCGCTCGGCAATTCTTTGAGGTAAAGCCACGTTATAGAGAGTTACTTCATCTATTAGACCATTGAAGTGGTAACCGTGATCTAAATTGAACCAACCAATGTTCATTTCAAATTAAACCAAATAGAATATTGCGAAACCATCGTCGGTTATCCCAACCAACCAGACAAAATGACCACCATATCTTCCTAAAGCCATTTCAGATGTAAATTTCAGAAAAAAATCCATAGAAGAAATGGAAAAACAGGATTGATATAAAAGAATTAAATCCGGAATTCATCACGGACAAAGAAGGTAATAAAAAAGCAGTGGTTCTTTCCATCTCCGATTTCCGGGAATTGATGGAAGATCTCGAAGACTTGGCTGTCATTGCCGAAAGAAGAAACGAGCCGACCATTTCCCATGAAGACCTGTTGGCAGAGCTGAAAAACGATGGCCTCTTATAATATCAGATGGAAACTCTCTGCCAAAAAAGAACTGAAAAAATTACCGAAAGAGACTGTTTTAAAAATATTGGCGACAGTTGAAAAATTGCCTGAAAATCCATTCCCGAAACAGTGCCACAAGCTTGCAGGATCGGAACGTAGTTAAAGAATCCGGGTTCGTGCTCACATCTTTCTTGTGTATGCCGGCATATTATGTCCAGTGGCACATGATGCAAGCCTGGCGACCACTGATTTATGCCGACGAAGAACAGCAGGCAAAAGCCTCTCGCGATCCGGTTGCACCCGCAAAACGATCAGCTTCAGCCATGCAAATCGATAAACCTGTAGACAGCATAATCACACCTGCTTTTATTTTAACTCACTATTTTTAATGGATATCTTTATCATTTCAGAAAAGTAACTTCAGTTTAGACAATACCTCATTTGCAAAGCGCAATAATGTGGTCTCAATATTTTTCAATTCAGCCATTTATTATTCCCATAAAAATAATGTAACTATTGGTGGTCAATCAAGCGATCGATAATCAATCCCCAAAAGCTATTCTTGCCTGAGGAAGTATATTGCCATCCCAAATGAAGAAGGCATTTGCCACAAACGGCAATTCTCCAGGCATAACCTTTAAACCATGTAAATTCATCAGTGCCGGAACCTAAGTATCTGCATCCATCAGCGAGGCTAAAACAGGCAATCTCAAAAAGGATTCCATGAGGGTTGGCAAAGGTATGGCGATGTGCCCCCCCAATTTCAATTCGGTCTGACGGCTTTGCAATTGCATTAAGGCACTGGGCACAGCGAATAAATTGATCATCCTCAAAAATTTGCTCCCCGGTTTCATCTTCAACCAGGATATCCGTATTTAAACCACCGTTTTCTTCAGATGGCTGTTTTAGCAGAATTATTGCTGAACAACATGTTTGATCCCTAAAATGATCGTATTGGAAAAAATATTGTACGTTATTATCCATGAGCCTTTAAAAATAGTTGCCGAATTAAGGAACACTAGTCAATATCGCAGCTGGATTAGTGTCTTTTATGTATTGACGTATTCCATTGACAATGGCACTGCAGATATGATCCTGGTATTCAGGATTTAAAAGACGTTTGCATTCGTAAGCATTGCTGATAAATCCGGTTTCGACAAGAACAGCAGGCATCTGGGCTCCAAGGAGCACGTAAAAAGGAGCCTGTTTGACTCCTTTATTATTGATCCGGTCATAACGTTTGCTCAGATTTTCATTCAGGGAACCTTGAACAAAGGAGGCCAATTTTGCTGATTCATTGATTTTGGTGTTTTGCAT
>JAWOHT010000253.1:0-17922 GCA_046485045.1 Bacteroidales bacterium | reverse complement strand
GATAATTCAGACCGTGAACCAAAATACGGAGGTTTTTATGATGTAGCCCTGAAGAATTATGTTTGGGATGCTATAGTGCTACAACCATACGCCGCTGGCCTCAATGATGATATCGATGCAGCTACAAAGTTTATCAATTTTTCAACATGCGGTATTTTTTATATTTACACCTCTTGGCCTGCGCTTCAAGGTGATTATTTGGATTATGCTGATAGATGGGATAGAATTTATGACAACCCTAATTCCAACAATAATAACGCTTCTCGAAGCTATTATGATCAACTGTTATCAAAGTTAAGAGAGGATCACCCAACAAAGCAGGTTCGGATTATTCCGGCAGGCGAAGTACTCTATGAGATAGATAAGATGATAAAAGCAGGAACGCTCCCGGGACTTAAGGAACTGGCAGAAAGAGATCGCGAACTTCTGCCCGGATTGGACAGGTGCGATACTTCTATTGATGAAGACCTGGCACTAGGTGTTTATGGCATCCTGTATGCCGATGATGTCCATCTTAATCCGAGTCCTCACAAAGTTGGAACACTAGGGATTTTTATTTCAGGGAGCACTATGTTTTCTGCTTTAAGTGGAACGAGCCCGGTGGGAATGTCTGCTGCGAATTATGGTCTTGATGTTGAAAAGGATGCATTGCTTATAAAAGCAGTTCAGGAAACTATTTGGCGCATAGTAAGCAAAACTATCATTGGTTCAGACCAATCATGGCTAAAGCCCCCATCATAGCGCGCGTTTAGCTTTAGCGCAACGCGTGCTCATCTTATCAGAACTTTTAGTAAAACGGAGTGCTTCCCCTTTATGACTTAACAATGCATTGATATCAGCCTCATTCGTAAAATTTCTGTAATTCCTGGCTGCATTAAATGCCATCCGGGAAAATATTTGTAAATTGGGCTGGTTTTTATAAAACGACACAATTGTTAACCTTAAAATATTTGCCTGCATATGAGACAAAACCTCAACCTATGCCATACGCGAAATATATGTACCTTAGGGGCAGGAGGTACGTATATTTGGATGTTTACGTGCAACGGCAATTCGATACTCAGGTAAATGAAAATCCAACAAATATTATAAAACTTAATACAGCATTAAACAGTAAAAAAGTCCATGAAATAAGGATTTTTAAGAGTGTTAATATACAATATTAGGTTTATGTTCGTTTGTAGGTGTAATAAACAAAGAAAATAATAATATATCAATTAAAAATAAAACAAAAATATTTAGAAATCTTTAAAACTCAATTCACATGAAAAATTTATTCTTATTTGTATTTATCATTCTTTTTTTTTCTTGCGAAAAGAAAGAGGACAAACCAGTTGGAAATGATTTAACAGCTTATGTTATTAATAAATCCAGCAAAACAATTGACTCGGTAGTTTTTTATACCCTATTATCTAATCAGATATTGTGTGATAGTGTATTAATCACAGATATAGAAGTTAGTAAAGAAAAGAGCATAAACTGGCATGATGTACAAATGTGTAATGCAAACGGCAAATATTTAATAAAAGCATATCTAAATGATACCATTTTTACAGATACATCTGGCACATTTACCAATGGTGAAACTTTGATTTATAAAATTTCTGCCGTTGTGTTGGATAATAGTATGTATTCTGTTTTAGCAAAACATATAGAATAGATCAAGGTACAATTTTAACAAAGAGGCCGCAGCACGTAACACGCAATATACGTAAGCCGGGGGATTGTGGGTAATTTAAACTTTTGTACATTTACTTAAAATCGTAACGGTTTGATAAGTTGGAGCTTCGAAATCCCGGCCTCCGCATATTGCCATCCGTTTTGTGTGCCAGTTAGAAAAACGATACACGCAGAGAATAATGATATATTTCAATAAATGATGAATCTAATTGAGAGAAATTATTACCATACATTGATTGAACCATTAAAAGGTGTTACAATCAATAACTTATTTGCTCGTTCCATAATAGAACAGAAAGTCGAAGGAAAAGTATTTGTTGACAGTTTTGATAATCCTCGAACATATTACATTGTCCACCCTTATGGAATGTCGCTTTTGTTTGGCGATTGCAATTCTTTTGAATTTAATTTGAAGTTTAAAGAGTATGCTCTAAACACCTATTCGGAACGCATAAAACATGAATGGATGCAAGCATTTCCTAGTAATTGGGATTTAGTTCTTTCCGATTTGTTTGGAAACTTCTTGATTAATTCGTCTGACAATACCAAGAAACAAGAACAAGGAATAATTGAGTTGAATACTCGTGTTAATTTTAAATTCAATGAGCTAAAATATGCTGAATTTAAACTTCATAATAGTGATTCAGATTTTCAGATTCTTCGTTCAGAAAAGCAAATATTTCAAGACATGAAAGGCTCCGTTGTACCTTCTTCCTTTTGGGACAATGAGGACGATTTTTATGAAAATGGAGTAGGATTTAGTTTGTATTATGAAAACAGATTGGCATCAACTGCCTATTCTGCTTTTATTCATGACAATAAATTAGAAATTGGTATTGAGACGTTTGAAGCATTCCGAGGCAAGGGCTTTGCCCAAAATGTTTGCTCGGCACTGATTGATTATTGCATACAGAATGGATACGAACCAATTTGGTCGTGTAGAAAAGAAAATATTAACTCATATAAGCTGGCACAAAAGCTTGGATTTGAGCCAATAAAAGAAATCCCATTTTATAGATTAAGCAATTGATATGAAAAACCCAATAATTCCTTTGTACAAACAAGCAGACACTGTTATTGTAAAATCAGAGAACTGTTATGTTTATGACTCTGATAATAAGCGATATGTTGACTTTGAATCAGGTGATTGGTCATCAAACCTTGGACATTCAAATCCAATGATTAACGAGCGGATAAAACAACAAGTTGACAAACTGATTCATGACGGATTAAGATTCCGAAATATTGAATCAGAGCAATTATCGATAAAACTACTCGAGAAATTAGGATTAACCGGGGGACAGTGTGCTTATGTTAACTCAGGTTCAGAAGCCGTAAATCTGGGGCTTTCTATCGCTAAAAACGTGACGGGTAGGAACAAAATATTGAAAATGGATTGTTCCTATTTGTCGGCTTTTGGGCATGGACAAATTTGCGACAAGAATACCGACTTGCTCAATATACCAATCGATAGTTTTGATGCTATATCGAATATCAATTTCGAAGAGATTGCAGCTTTTGCATTTGAACCTGGCAATTCTTATTGCATAATAAAATATCCCTGTAACGACTTTATTGCTGCCATAGCTACCGAGATTAAAAAACATGGTGGACTATTAATGGCGAATGAGGTTACAACAGGTTTTGGACGGACAGGGAAATGGTTTGGATTTCAGCACTATGACTATCTACCCGATATTGTTTCAGTTGGAAAGGCTTTGGGTAATGGATATCCGATTAGTGGAGTAGCTATTTCATCCAAGATTTCTGAATTATTCCAAAAATCGCCATTCCGATATGCACAATCTCACCAGAATGATGCATTGGGTTGTGCCGTTGGATTAGAGGTTATTAGCACGTTTGAAAAATTGGACTTGATAAGCGAAGGATTTGATAAAGGAGAGTTTTTCAAGCAAAGCCTTATTCAATTACAAACTATGCATCCTGACATTGTTGAAGTGAGAGCGAGAGGATTAATGCTTGCAATTGAGCTAAAAACTACTGAACTTGCTGATTTCGTTTACAATCAGCTAATTGAGAACGGATTTTTGATTGGACTTAAAGAGAAAACATTGAGATTTATGCCACCGTTGACAATAGAAAGAAAGCATATAGACGAATTAATTGAAGCGATTGACAGAATTATAACCGGCACACAACATCGTGTATAAAACATTGGAGTTTAAGTGGTTAGATCAAGCTTTCTGCCCCGCATCGGCATTTGTGTCGGTGGATAGGAACGAAGCCCGCAATCCCCAACCGTTTCATCCACGTAACCGTTTGGCAAACATTAGACAACTGATTGGCACATTAACAAACTTATATTTTAATAAAATAAGAGTAGTAAATGCAAACAAAGTGTGTTTATACTCAACCATAGATACTGTTAACTTAAAATAATTAAAATGGACGGAATAGTTAATTTTCAGCTCTTTATTATCTCATCGATTATAATAATTATTGCCCCTGGGCCTGATTTTATATATGTAACTACACGTGGCATTTCAGATGGTAATAAAGCTGGTGTCATATCTGCTTTTGGCATTAGTGCAGGCCTGTTGATACACACATTATTCGCTGCATTTGGATTATCAGCCATCATACAAGCCTCAAGAATAGCTTACTCAATTATTAAATATCTTGGAGCCGGATATTTATTATTTATTGGTATTAAAGCATTAATATCCAAAAATAATATTGCTGAATTAAAAACATGTTCGACTCATAAAAATGGTAATATCTTAAAGCAAGGAATTGTGACGAATGTTTTTAATCCAAAAGCAATTGTTACGTTTATGGCCTTCTTGCCTCAGTTTGTTAATGCAAATATTTTACATCCAATCACACAATTTACAATATTGGGTTTAGTTTTATCAACTATGGCAATTATTTGGTTCGGATTTGTAGGATATTTTGCTGGCACCTTTGGCCTTATCATTAAAAGAAATAAAATCGTTCAAAATGGAATAAAATACATCAGCGGTTCCATAATGATACTTCTTGGATTAAGACTTGCACTTAAGAAAGACTAAATTTTGTTTTGTAATAGTGTATCTAAACTAACGCATCAATTTTGAAAAGTATTATAATTGATTTAAATGGAGTATTATATATAAAAACTTAAAAAACTATAATTATGCCCTGCGTAAACGTAAAATTAGTAAAACAGCAAATCACCAGTGAATCAAAGCAATTATTGATAGATGGGATAATTGATATAATTGTTAATATTATGGGTAGGAATAAAGATTTAACCGTAATTACCTTGGATGAAATAGATTCTTCGAATTGGTTTATAGGTAATCAACCAATTTCAAATACAGATAAATTGCATGGGAAATTAATTTATGTTGAAATAAAAATATCAAAAGGTACAAGTAATCCAGAACAGATGCTTGAGGTAATTAAAGCGGGAAGGGATTTAGTTAATCGGGTTTTAGGGTCAAGTGACATAACAAATTATTTTGTAATTAATGAATTAAATCCTGATAGCTGGGGTTTTGATGGAATATCAATGACAGAGAGAAACATACAAGAACAAATGAAATAACAACGTTTACCAACAAATGGCATAGTGCATGCGGGTTTCAGAGGTATGCGAAGCTTTGTGGCTCGTAAAAAAGGTCAGAGTAAACTGACCTCGCTCCGCCGAAGCTTCGCGAAGGCGCAGTAGGAAATCGATTCGTAATCCCGCACGACACCATACCGTAAAACTTTTTGTGCGTAATTAGGGCGAACGTCTTACATAAGACATACTCAATGATTATAAATGACTGATAATAAACCAATATCGTTGATATGACTCCAGACTGGAGACTTGTATTAGCTAAGGGCGTACCTTTAAAGCTACTTATTCAGTACCTGAGTTTATATTGGAACCATAGGCAATATAAACCTATTGCAATATTATTTAAATATTAATTAAAATTTTAATCCTATGAAAAGCTTACTTGTAATTATGCTGCTTTCTGCGTCAGCCAATCTATTTTGTCAATTTGGGTTAATTGACAAAGAATTATTAAATGAAATTCAGGATAAAGATGTACTGGTTGAACTTAAAAGTGAAAAAGAAAGTGATTTCCCCGACTTAAGCGCAGAGGCTTTAGAACTGCAACTACAATTCAATAAAGCGTATAACAATTCGCTTAAGGAAAAACTACCTGAATGGTTGAATTTAACAAAGGGTAAACTTCTTTTTAAAGCACCTAATGAAATTGAGCAATTCAACTATGATAATCTACAAGGATATGTATTAATCCATTCTGGGTGGTTAGAAAAATCGAATAAACTTCAAGGAGATTTTCTTATGTACGCCTTTAATATTGAATATATTCAAGATAAAAACAATAGAAAAACAGTTTTTGAACTTGCCTATGTGCCAGATGAATTAATAACAAAAGCAGATATCATGTTTTTCTCCAAAGTGTTAAACAATCATGTAACAGCTACAAGAAACCTTAATGCATATTCTGAATATATTGATATTGAGCGAAATATAGCAGATTTGAAAGAAAAGACAATTCTTCTCGATAAAGAAATGACCAATTTAACTTTTGAAGAAGCAAAAAAAGCCTATCCGAACCCAATAAAAATTGCAAGCACAAAAGAAATTGCTCAAGAAATCGAAAATCAAAATGAAGAATCAGTCTTTATTAAGTTAGTTTGGAACCATAATGATTATGCCATGTATAATGCATTCGATGCCAAAGACTGCAATATTATTTCTTGTATTGGTACGGGTGGACTAAAGGTTTCGGTTGGCGCAAAAACACCAAAGTATAGCGGCCCAGGAGGTTATTCCAACTTTTATCACCCTGAAAAATATCCTTATAGAAACCCTTATGGCGGTAAAATTATCTTTGAGGTTAACGTATTTAAAAGTAAGATACAAATTAAGGAAGCACATCTTAAATATGTATTGCATGCAAAGGCACAGAAAATAAATTGTAGATAAAAAAACATGGTCTGCTTGGGCAGATGCTGAATATAGAATTAACTACACACAACAATATAGGATTTAAGGCACAGTTGGGTCAAAAAAAGAGGCAGTGAGTTGGAAAACCTACTGCCTCAAAAACAGATTTGTGAGCTTGAGAACCTGCTCAATTGTGTTTTAAATCGTGTTGGGCTAATCCGTTGTAAATCAACAACTATATATCGGAATAAAATATTGTGTTAATAAAGCGCACGCTTTGCAAAAGCGCGCGAGGGGGAATTGCTATTCAAAAGAAATATTAACTACCACCAACATTTTTGTTTGCCTTCATTTAACCAGACCTGATTACAAGAAAATAAAAACCTTTATGGTTAGTAGCAATTTTTAGAAATATACCCTGCCAGCCAGTCCCCCACCTCGGATGTCTTATAAGCTTTACCTGTTGCAATGTCTTCGGTAACCACTTGTTCAGCAAGTGATGCATTCACAGCGGCACGTATGGCGTCGCCTTCTTTCATCATGCCTAACGAATCGAGCATCATGGCAGCCGAAAGAATGGTAGCCAGCGGATTGGCAATATTCTTTCCTGCAGCCTGCGGATACGAGCCGTGTATAGGTTCAAACACCGAAGTCTGAATACCCACAGAAGCAGACGGCAGCATTCCCAGCGAACCAGTAATCACCGATGCTTCGTCTGAGAGTATATCGCCGAACATATTTTCTGTAACAATTACATCGAACCTTTTCGGCCAGGTAATAATCTGCATGGCAGCATTGTCAACAAACATATATTCGACCTCAACATCGGGGTAATCTTTCTCCATGTCCTGAATGGTCTCGCGCCACAGGCGAGAAGTGGCAAGCACATTGGCTTTATCTACTGCTGTAAGCTTTTTCTTTCTCTTCAGGGCATATTCGAAGGCAAGCCTGGTAACCCTTGATATCTCTTCTTTCGAATACACATTGGTATCGTAAGCTTTTGTCCCGTCTTCTGTTCTGCCACGCAATTCGCCAAAGTATATGCCACCTGTTAATTCGCGTATCATTATAAAGTCAACGCCTTCAATAAGATGCTTTTTAAGGGGCGATTTATCAAGCAGCGAAGGAAAAGTAGTTACCGGCCTGATGTTTGCATAAAGTCCCAGTTTTTTTCGCATCGCGAGCAGTCCCTGTTCAGGACGCACACCGGCTTTCGGGTTGTTATCATATTTCGGGTCACCAATGGCACCAAAGAGTATTGCATCTGATGATTTGCACAGGTTGTAAGTTTCATCGGGAAACGGGTTACCGGTTTCCTCAATGGCAACGGCACCTACCAGCGCCTCTTTGAATTCAAAACTGTGTGGGAATTTCGATTCAACGGCTTTAAGCACTTTTACTGCTTCTCTTATTATTTCAGGCCCTATGCCGTCACCAGGCAATACTGCTATTTTGGCATTCATATTTACAGTTAAATTCCCTTAGCCACCAGATCGCCGACCTCAGAGGTAGAATAGCCCATATGGCCTGCTGCCAGGCTTTTCAGTTTGGTTGATGTTACATTGATAATGGAAGCTTCAACAGCTTTGGCAGCTTTATCTTCGCCAAGATGTTCGAGCATCATGCCACCACATGCTATGGCTGCCAGAGGATTAATAACATTTTTACCTGTATATTTTGGTGCTGAACCACCGATAGGTTCGAACATCGAAACGCCTTTTGGATTAATGTTGCCGCCTGCGGCAATGCCCATACCTCCCTGTGTAATAGCGCCCAGATCGGTAATGATATCACCAAACATATTGGCTGTAACGATCACGTCAAACCATTCGGGATTTTTAACCATCCACATACAGGTAGCATCCACGTGATAATACTCGCGTTTTATATCGGAATAGTCTTTTTCGCCGATTTCATGAAACGCCCTTTCCCAAAGATCGAACACGTAAGTTAATACATTGGTCTTACCACACAGTGCAAGGGTTTTTTTCTTATCGCGTTTACGGGTATAATCGAAAGCATAGCGGAGACATCTTTCAACCTGCATGCGGCTGTATACCATATTCTGAATGGCCACTTCGTCGGGTGTTCCTTTCATCATAATGCCACCCATACCGGTGTAAACATCACCTGAATTTTCACGTACCACCACATAGTCAATGTGTTCGGGGCCTTTGTCTTTAAGCGGGGTTGGGACACCGGGATAAAGTTTTACCGGTCTGAGGTTGATATACTGGTCGAGGTCGAAACGCAGCTTTAAAAGAATTCCTTTTTCAAGAATGCCGGGTTTAACATCGGGGTGCCCGATGGCGCCAAGAAAAATGGCATGATGCTTTTTCAGCTCTTCGGCTGCATTTTCGGGCAGTACTTCACCTGTGCGCAGGTAACGGTCGCCGCCAAAATCGTATGCTTGAAAATTGAGGGTAAAACCAAATTTTGAAGCAGCAGCTTTAAGCACTTTAACTCCTTCGTTAACAACCTCGGGACCTGTACCGTCGCCGGGAAGAACAGCAATGTTGTAAGACTTGTTGGCCATAGAATTTTATTTTTTAGATTGAAAAATCGAGCGCAATGATAATTAATAATTTATTATTAGACAACTTTTATCATTTACAGATTCATTATCATTTAATTTTTATACCTCCAAAGGCAGCGAAAATCATATTCTTATGAAGAATTTCGGTGTATTCAAAACCAACAGATTTCAACATATCTATCTGATAATTTACCGACCTGGGAGTATCTTCTTTTTCCATTTGTTCATATACCCATCTTTCTGTGCCTTTTCCCAGATTTTGTCTTAAAAAACTAGCATAATTCTCCCATAAAACCTCATGTACCAGATTATTGTCGTGTTTTATCAGGTCAGATACCCAGAATGAGCCACCCGGTTTAAGTGTTTGGTAGATATTTGAGAATACAGCATGCCAATCTTCATCGCTTCTAAGATGATGAAGCGAAGTGCCTGCAACAATCACATCGAAGGAATTTTCTGGTAATTGTAGGTTTCTGATATCCTCTCTTATGGCTATTATCTTACCAGATGTTACCCTATTCAGACGTTCCTCAGCCCTTTCAAGCATCTTCTCACTAAGGTCAACCAATGTAATATTGACCTGATTCAGTACAGAGGCAATTCTAAGGGAATAATTACCTGCACCGCAGCCTATATCTAACATATCTTTCGCGTGAGGGTGAAGATTTGAAACTACCCCTGCGATGAGACGGGCAATAAGTACGGAGTCAACGGCTGTTTTCTGACCCGCTTCCAGATCTGAATAACTATCTACCATTGAATTGAATTTTTGTCTTATTTCTTCGGCAGTGGATTTATTTAAAAAATCGGTATTCATCTAAATGACTATAATATAATAATATAATATTTCAGAACTATATTACAAGGTGTAACACGAATAATTCCAATCATAAATAAGGGTTTCCTGCATTTTTGATTCGTACCAGAGAAAAGCTATGAATAATGCAGGTAACCCATAAAAAAAACACTTCAATGCAAATGCCCGCAAAGTACAGGCCACCATCAATACTTTTCGATAATATTCAGCATTTTCATGGTAGCCTTTATGGCTGCCACGGTCTGATCGGGGTCTAGCCCCCGGGTTTTAAGTTCACGGCCTCTGTTATTATCTTCCCAGGTAATAACAGTCGAAACCAGTGCATCGGTCTTTCCTCCGGGCGGAATGGTCACAATATAGTCCACCAGGCGGGGTACTGTCTTGTTCAATGACTTATAGATTTTTCTAAGCGCTTTCATAAAGGCATCATATTGTCCGTCGCCCGAAGATGTTTCCTCATAAATTTTATTGTCAATATCAATCTTAAGGGTTGCAACAGATTTCAGTCCGTTTGCCGAAGAAAGCGCGAAATTGATTATATTGATTTTGTTCTCGATCAACTCACTGTTAAGCACATCTGAAACGATGTAGGGAAGATCTTCGGTGGTAATGGTCTCTTTTTTATCTCCCAGTTCAATAACTTTTTCTGTTACCTTTTGAATTTCATCTTTACTGAGCTCAATACCAAGCTCCTGAAGGTTTTTAAGAATATTGGCCTTCCCGGCAGTCTTTCCCAGGGCATATTTTCTCACCCGCCCGAACCGTTCGGGTATCAAATCGTTAAAGTAGAGGTTATCTTTGTTGTCACCATCTGCATGTACCCCGCAGGTTTGGGTAAACACATTGTCACCGATAACAGGCCTGTTGCCAGGTATTCTTATTCCCGAAAAGGTCTCGACCAGCTTGCTCATCATGTACAGCTTCTTTTCATTAACCGATACTTTAAGGTGCAAATGATCGAGAATAACGCCGATAACACTCGAAAGAGGAATGTTGCCAGCTCTTTCCCCCAGTCCGTTCACAGTGGTATGCAGACCCCTGACCCCGGCTTTTAGCGCTGCAAAAATATTTCCGGCGGCAAGGTCATAATCGTTATGGGCATGAAAATCAAAATGCCTGTCGGGATACCTTTCAATCACCTCTTTACAAAAAGCATATGTCTCATCAGGGTTGAGGATACCAAGGGTATCGGGCAGCATAAACCTCTTCACCGGTTGATTTATCAGGTTGTCGAGCATGTAAAATACATAATCTTTCGAGCTTCTCATACCGTTTGACCAGTCTTCGAGGTAGAGGTTTACATCAATACCTTTTTTTGTAGCATACTCAATAGAAAAGAGGATATCATTAAGATGTTGTTCGGGTGTTTTTCGCAACTGGCTTTCGACATGCTTGCGCGATCCTTTGGTTAGCAGGTTAACAACCTTTACGCCTGCTGACTTAATCCAGTCAATTGAAGCTGTGCCATCAATAAACGCAAGCACTTCAACCCTGTTTAGACAATTGTTATCCGATGCCCATCTAACAATTTTCTTGGCGCCTTCAAATTCACCTTCTGAAACTTTGGCAGAAGCTATCTCTATCCTGTCAACCTTTACCTCTTCGAGAAGGTATTTGGCAATACTCAGTTTCTCGTTTGCTGTAAAAGAAACTCCCGAAGTCTGCTCGCCATCTCTGAGCGTGGTATCCATTATTTCTACAAAGCTTTTCATAGCCAGGTTATTTAAGATTGTTTTGAAATTAAAAAGGTGCCGTCTGCCGGTTTTTATTCAGCAGACTTACTGCAGCAATAAGACATGCCAACGTTAGAAAGCCACCCTGCTGTTTTCAAAGTTTTCTATCTTATCCTTCAGGCTCAGCAGATAGTCAATATCGTCGTAACCGTTGATCAGGCAGGTTTTTTTGTACGAATTGATTTCAAACTTTTCAGATTCACCGGTTGATTGCAGGGTGACAAGTTGATTTTCAAGGTCAACTTTTATTTTAACAGCCGGATTTTCATCAATGGCTTTAAAAAGTTTTGCAAGGAATTTTTCAGAAACCTGAACCGGCAAAAGACCAACATTCAGGGAATTGTTCTTAAAAATATCGGCAAAAAAGCTTGAAATAACCACTTTAAACCCATAATCATAAATGGCCCAGGCAGCATGTTCGCGGCTTGAACCGCTGCCGAAATTCTTACCTCCTACAAGTACAGAGCCTTTGTATGTACTGCTATTTAAAACGAAATCGGCTTTAGGCTGGTTGTTTTTATCGTACCTCCAGTCACGGAAAAGATTGTCTCCGAAACCTTCACGGCTGGTGGCTTTTAAAAACCTGGCCGGTATTATCTGGTCTGTATCCACATTGTCTATTTGCAATGGTACACAGGTTGATTCTATTGTTACAAATTTATCTATGGGCATAATTATCTATTGATTTACAGATTATTACTTATTTAATAATTTTTATAATATATCTCTCGGATCGGTTATTCTGCCTGTAATGGCAGCGGCAGCAGCAGTAACCGGGCTTGCAAGAAATGTTCTTGCACCGGGTCCCTGACGACCTTCGAAATTACGGTTGGTTGTTGAAACCGCGTATTTTCCTTCAGGTATTTTATCATCGTTCATTGCAAGGCATGCCGAGCAACCGGGCTGGCGCATTTCAAACCCTGCATCTTCAAGAATTTTCACGATACCTTCTTTAATAGCTTGTTTTTCAACCTGTTTAGATCCGGGTACGATCCATGCTGTAACATTGTCGGCTTTCTTTTTCCCTTTAATAAATTTTACAAACTCCCGCAAGTCTTCAATACGTCCGTTGGTACATGAGCCTACAAATACATAATCTATATGTTTTCCGATCATTTCGCTGCCTTCTTCAATACCCATGTAATTAAGCGATTTGTAAAATGAGGGTTTTTCGCTCTCGGGCAGGTTTGTGCCCACGGGTACTTTGCCAGATATTTTTATTCCCATTCCGGGATTGGTTCCGTAAGTAATCATGGGTTCGATGTCTTCGGCGTTGTATTTCAATTCAAGGTCGAACCTGGCATCATTGTCTGTTTTCAAGGTTTTCCAGTACCCGACCGCTTTGTCCCATGCTTCGCCTTTAGGGGCAAAATCTCTGCCTTTAAGATATTCAAAAGTTACTTCGTCGGGAGCAATCAGACCTCCCCTTGAACCGCATTCGATGCTCATATTACATACGGTCATCCTGCCTTCCATAGAAAGGTTTCTGAATGCCGAACCGGCATACTCAATAAAATAACCTGTTCCGCCCGAAGCAGATAATTCTGAGATAATATAGAGAATGATATCTTTGGCCGTTACACCTTTCTTTAACTCTCCGTCAATGGTTATGCGCATCTTTTTTGGTTTAGGCTGCATAATGCACTGGGTTGCAAGCACCATTTCGACCTCACTGGTGCCAATACCAAAAGCCACGCTGCCAAAGGCGCCATGTGTGGCTGTATGGCTATCGCCGCAAACGATGGTCATTCCGGGTAGGGTAAGTCCTGTCTCAGGACCGATAACGTGCACGATGCCCTGGTAAGGATGGTTCAACCCGTAGAGGGTAATGCCATGGTTATTACAATTCTGTGTAAGTTTGTCAACCTGCGATCGCGACAACAAATCTTTAATGGGCAGATGCTGGTCTACGGTGGGTACGTTGTGATCTGCAGTTGCTACTGTGTTTTGGGGCCTGAAAACTTTCAACCCTCTTTTTTCGAGTCCTGCAAAAGCTACCGGACTGGTAACCTCGTGTACAAGATGCCTGTCTATGTACAATACACTGGGACCGTTTTCAATCTGTTCAACGACATGACTGTCCCAAATCTTGTCAAATAATGTTTTTCCTGCCAATGTAGTATGTTTTAAAAGTTATACAATCTTGTTTATTGCATCAATAAGCGCTTCCACCGATGCGGTAACTACGTCGGTATTCCCTGAAAAGCCGTAATAATAATTTCCTTTGTTTTCAATCTGTATATGCACCTTGCCAATATCGTCGCTTCCCTTGGTGATAGCCTGTACAAGGTATTCTTCAACCCTGAAGTGATGATGAATAAGCTGTTTTATGGCTTTAAAAGAAGCATCTATCGGGCCGTTTCCGGCAGATGTCTGTGAGAAGGTTTCACCATTTATACTCAGTGTTACGGTTGCCATGGGTATGGTTGATTTACCACACAATACCTGCAGGTGGTCAAGTTTTACTTTGTTATTCTTCCTGTTGGCTGTGTTCCCGATGAGTATCTCAAGGTCTTCATCGCGTATATCTTTTTTCTTGTCTGCCAGTTCAAGGAATCTTTTATAAACATCATCGAGCTGTTCTTTGTTCAAATTAAAACCCAGCAAAGACAGCCTGTGCTTCAGGGCGGCTCTGCCGCTTCTTGCTGTTAGCGCGATAGACGATTCGCTGATACCCACATCTTGCGGATCTATAATTTCATAATTTTCGCGATGTTTTAAAACACCATCCTGATGAATGCCTGAAGAATGGGCAAAAGCATTTCTGCCCACTATGGCTTTATTGGGTTGAACAGGCATATTCATGAGACTTGAAATCAGTCTGCTTGTTTTAAAAATATTTTTAGTCTGTATACCTGTTTCAATGTTCATATTTTTCCGGCTTTTTATGGTCATTACAACTTCCTCGAGTGAAGTATTGCCGGCCCTTTCGCCAATTCCGTTAATGGTTACCTCTACCTGCCGGGCACCGTAGATTACTCCTGAGACTGTGTTGGCAGTAGCCATACCAAGATCGTTGTGACAATGGGTTGAAATAATGGCATGTTCTATACCTTTAACATTCTCTTTTAAATACCTGATTTTTGCACCATATTCTTCGGGCAGGCAGTAACCAGTGGTATCGGGGATATTTACCACGGTAGCACCCGCGGCAATAACAGCTTCAACAACCCTTGCAAGATATTCATTCTCTGTGCGCCCGGCATCTTCGGCATAGAATTCAACATCTTCGACAAAACGCTTGGCATATTTAACGCAGGCAATGGCTCGCTGTAAAATATCATCCTGGTTTGAATTGAATTTATACCTGATGTGGTATTCGGAGGTGCCAATACCTGTATGTATTCTTTTTCTTTTGGCATATTTAAGCGAGTCGGCAGCCACCTCGATATCTTTTTCGACAGCCCTGGTTAAGGCGCATATTATGGGGCTTTTAACGGCCTTTGAAATTTCCATAACTGACTGAAAATCACCCGGGCTTGAAATCGGGAAACCTGCTTCCAGAACGTCAACACCGAGTAGTTCGAGCGCTTTTGCCACTTCAATTTTTTCCACTGTGTTTAACTGGCAGCCTGGAACCTGTTCCCCGTCTCTAAGCGTGGTGTCGAAAATGTATAATCTGTCGCTCATTTTGGTTTGATTTAAAGTTTATATTTTATTTGTTATAAATTAAAAAAGCCATCCTCTTTTTTGAGAATGGCTGCTAATATCAGTTTATTGTTTGTATAAAACCATTCTCATTCAGATATTCCGAGAATACCGATAAGAATTAGTCCTAGTAAAACAATATAATTTTTCATTGATCGAAAATAATCTTAGGCAAAGATATTGATAAAAATCATATTTCAAAACAATGAATAAAATTTTATATAAATCAGGGCAAAAAAGCCAAGGTTTTTTTAGCCTATTCCTCCATGGCAGCCATAAGTTCCTCTGTAACTTCAAGGTTATGATAAACATTCTGTACATCATCCACTTCCTCAAAATCTTCTATTATTTTAAGTACTTTCTGTGCAGCTTCAACGTCAAGAGCTTTTGTGTCGTTTGGTATTCGCTGCAGGGTGGCATTTTCGATTTCAAGACCCATCTGGTCGAGTTTTTTCTGCACACTGCCGAAATCTTCCATGGCAGTGGTTATCATAAATACATCGCCTTCGTGTTCGCATTCCTCAACCCCGGCATCAATAATCTCAAGTTGAAATTCGTCTGGGTCCCAGCTGCCCTTTTTTACAGTAAATGTACCCTTGCGCTCGAATAGAAAACTCAGCGAGCCATTGGTACCCATATTGCCGCCGCGCTTATTAAAAATAGATCTTATAATGCTTACGGTGCGTTGGTTATTATCGGTAAGACATTCGATAAAAATAGCGATACCATTAGGGCCATAACCCTCGAAGGTTACTTCCTGAATGTTTTCCCCTTCTTTGTCTGCCTTGTTAATGGCACGCTCTATATTGTCTTTGGGCATATTTACCCCTTTGGCATTCTGAACGGCCAGCCTTAACCGCGGATTACCATCCAGGTCAGCCCCTCCTTCTTTCACTGCTATTTGAATCTCTTTCACAATGCGCGAAAATATTTTGCTTCTTTTGGCATCGAGGGCCCCTTTTTTTCTTTTAATGGTTGACCATTTGCTATGACCTGACATATAATTTTTTATTTATGGTTTTAATTTAAAGCTTAGCAAAATTACAAATTTTAGCAAATTGAGAAATATATCATGACTAAGAAATTATTTATCTATGAGTTTGAACCCTTTGCCATGAATATTCAGAATCTGAACGGCAGTATCTTCTTTCAGGTACTTTCTTAATTTGGCAATGTACACATCCATGCTTCTGGCATTAAAATAGTTATCGTCAATCCAGATTGTTTTCAGGGCGAAATTGCGTTCCAGCACCATGTTTTTATTGTTGCACAGAAGTTTTAACAGCTCAGATTCTTTAGTGGTAAGGCCTTGTTCGGTATTTTCATAAAACAGCAACTGTTTATCGGCATTAAAAATATACTTGCCGATTTTGTAATCACTCTGCGGGGACATCATTTCTTTTTTGGCCCTGCGGATGATGGCCTCAATGCGGAATATGAGTTCTTCCATACTGAAGGGCTTGGTGATATAATCGTCGCCTCCGGCTTTAAATCCTTCAATTACATCTTCTTTAAGCGATTTTGCCGTGAGAAAAATAATCGGTATCTCTGAATTTGTCATCCTTATTTCTCTGGCCAGTGTATAACCATCTTTAACCGGCATCATTATATCGAGGATGCAGAGGTCGTAATGGTTTTTTATGAAACTCTTATAGGCTTTTTCACCATTTACAAACCAGTCGCAGTCGTACGACTTGGCGATTAAATACTCTCTGAGCAGTGAACCCAGGTTTTCATCGTCTTCGGCAAGAAGAATCTTTATTTTTAACATGGCTGAATATTTTTAATTTACCGGTAAATAAATCCTGAAAATGCTGCCTTCATATGGCTGGCTTTCAACAACTATATGGCCTTTGTGTTCGTCAACAATTTTTTTTACATAGCTTAACCCGAGCCCGAACCCTTTTACTGTATGAATATTTCCGGTTGGGATGCGGTAGAATTTTTCAAATATTTTTTTTAGCTCCTGTCGGTTCATCCCAATCCCGTTATCTTTCACTTCTGCAATAAGATGGCCATTCTCGTTACTGGTGCTTATTTTTATCTCCGGATTTACATCGCAGTATTTTATTGCATTGTCGAGCAAATTGGAGAATACATTGGTAATATGTACCTGGTCTGCCTGAATATAATAATTTGTAGCTTTAAGCGCAGATGTTATAGTTCCGCCTTTATGTTTTATCTGAATATTGAAGGTGTTGATCATATTGGTTATTATTTCATGGATATCACACATCCTGAATTTAAGGTCGAGATTTCCTTTCTCGAAAATTGCCAGCTGGAGTACTTTCTCTACCTGGAAACCAAGTTTCCTGCTTTCTTCTGAAATAATTCCCGACAAATAACCTATATTTTTTGATTCATTTGGTATGCCCTTATCCGTAAGCATTTGTGAAGCCAGCGAAATTGTGGAAATTGGCGTTTTAAGTTCATGGGTCATGTTGCTCACAAAATCGCTCCTTATTTCAGACAACCTTTTCTGTCTGAATATGATAAATACAGTTAATGTAAAACCCACAATCAGGATTACGGTAAGCGAAATTGACGCAATGGCCATAAATCCCAACGAATTTACTATTGATTGTTTCTTATC
>JAWOHT010000246.1:0-13457 GCA_046485045.1 Bacteroidales bacterium | reverse complement strand
GATTCAAATGCTTTCAACAGGATTTCATTTCTTTTTTTAAGGTACTTTTCTTCAAGCGGAACATAAAAGTTGGGGATGCCAAGGTCACCATCGTACTTTGGAATTTCATATTCGAGAATCAGGTGATTTCGCCAGGTATTCCAGGTAAGGTCGCTTACAAGCCGGTGATCCTGGTGGCGGTCGTCGCGGTAGTGGGTAAAAATAAGATCCGGATTGAATGCCCGTTTCAACTCCTCAAAATAGTCTTTCACTTCGGCTGCAAGAAAGGGCAAAAAACCATCACGGTAATCCCTGATGATGATCTCTTTGGATTTTACATTTTCCAGAAACATTTCGGCGCTGGAGGTCGCCTCTTTTTTTCTGATTTCGTTGGAGGCAAAAATCACCCATTTGAAATGCGAAATCTTATAATTTTCGATGATTTTAAGGATTGTGCCACCACAGCCTATTTCAACATCGTCGCAGTGTGCCCCGAGACAGAGGATATTGAGGGCTTCTTTATGGTCAGGTTTAAGTCCGAGCATATCTTAAAAATTTTAAGAGATATAGAATATTGAACAAGGAATATTAAACAAGGAACATGGATTTAATATTTAAGATTTTTATCTATGATTAAATTCCTTTGGGCTGTTTCAGTACTATTAACGAATATTGAGATCAATTCATTATTTAATTATCTCTATTTCCCATCGGTATTTTTTCGCCATACTTCCCATGGCGGATATCCCTGTGCATAAGTGTCGTCAAGCTTTTGTTTATCCTTAAAGGTATCCATGCTGGCCCAGAATCCGGGATGGGCATATGACAAAAGTTTGTTTTCCTGAACCAGTCTTTGGAAAGGTTCAACCACAAGTTCTTCGCCATAGTTGATATAATCGAAAATTTCTTTTCTGAGAACAAAATAGCCGGTGTTAATATAGAAACCGGAATGACCAATGTGGTTTATACTTGTTACAATACCGTCATCATCTCTTTTTACCACATGAAAACTGTGCTGTGGATTGTATGCCATAAATGATGCCACTTTGTCTTTTTGTGGCATAAACCAGTCAACCATGCTGTCGAGCGGCAGGTCGGTCAAACCATCACTGTAATTGGCGAGAAAGACCTTTTCATCTTTCAGAAAATCTTTAACAGCCATAAGCCTCATACCAATATTTGAATTTAATCCGGTATCAACAAAAGTTATTTTCCAGTCATCGATATCGGTATTCAGGAGTTCAATATTCCGGCCACCTTTGGTATAAACAAAATCGTTTGAAATTGTTTCATCATAATTTACAAAGTATTCCTTAATCATATCTGCCTTATGTCCAAGACAAAGGATAAAATCTTTGTGTCCGTAATGGGCATAATATCTCATGATATTCCATATAATCGGCCGGTAGCCTACAGGAACCATTGGTTTAGGGATATTCTCTGAATACTCTCTTAGCCGCATTCCGAGCCCACCGCAAAACAGAACAACTTTCATATTTTTATTTGTTAAAATCAGTTAATGTTATAATAAGTTCGTAAAGTGCCTAAAGTGCCTAAAGTGCCTAAAGTGCCTAAAGTGACTTAAGTTTTAATTTCTTGCCAATTGAAGTAAAGATAGCCAGGATTTCACTTATTTCAGTTAAAAATTGTTGCACTTTCTCTATATCAATCCATTTTAAATCAGTAATTATCTCAAGCCAATAAGCAGTTTCACTTGCTTCACTTTCACATATTTTAATCTTATTTGCAAAATCTGCTTTACTTCGTGACCGGTTTGCTTCTCTATAATTTGCTCCAATACTGGTCCCTGATTTGGTAATTTGATTTCGAATTACCTTGCTTTCTACTGAATCAGGTAATGAAACAGATAATCCAATTATACTAATTGCAAATTTTCTGGTTCTGATTTCTAATTCTTTACTAAATTCTTTATTATTCATGTGTAAAGTAACTCCAAACTTAAGGCACTTCAAACTTTAGTCACTATTAACTTACAAAGCATACACTTCGGGAAAAACTCCCATATCGTTCATTGTTTTAGTTATCTCATTCTTATAAATACCGTTCATTATAATTACGGCGTCTGGTTTATAATCAGCCAGAAACTTTGGTTGTACATATTTCTTTCCAATTCCGGGAATAAAATTATTTTCCATGTGCGGATTGATATCCACCACGTATTCGATAGCGCCGATATCGTCAAAATTTGTAAGAAAACCGACAGATTTTGATCCTCCTCCCCAAACAACAGTTTTTTTGCCCTGTTGTTTGAGTGCTATCAGTTTTTCACGCCATGAATCGAGTTGTTTGGTTATTTTTTCTTTGAATTCATAAACCATCTGTTTTATTTCTTCAATACTTTCTTCAACCGGAAACGATTTTGTTGAAAGAGTTAATGAAGGCCTGGCTTCAATAAGTACATACTGGTTGTCATATTCGAGGTTTAAATCGAGAATTTCGAAACCGGCTTTACGGAAAAGTCTTGCCAGCGAACCCGGACTGAAATATGAGCAGTGTTCATAATAGATATCCCAGAAAGCCTGAATTTTCAGAATTCTTAAAACCTGCGGAATTTCAAAGAATACAACAGGCTTGGTATTGTCACCCAGAGAATCCCTGATCAACTTAATAAATTCGTAGGTTGGATGAATATGCTCCAGGGTATGCCTGCAGCAGATGAATGCGGTATCAATTTTACCATGTTCAGGTTTGTAAAACTCCTTGATAAACCTGAGGTTCGGATTATTCTGGCGGCCTTCTTCATAAGCCGGGTCAATACCAACACCAGTGCCCTCGTTTAACTGGCAAAGCAGGTTAATGAAATCACCCTTTCCACATCCTATTTCCATGAGGTTCCTGCCTTTCAGATTGTATTTGTCAATCAGCTTATTAGAAAGGTTTGTAAGATATTCCATGAAGGTTTTTGAAAAACCCTGCTGGTCTTCATAGCCACCGGTAAAATAATCTATTGTTGTATCGAAAAGACTGTTAAAAACAAAGCCACATTCATGGCAGAAACTCAGCATGATATCTTTTCTGGGAACTTTTATGGCTTCTTCATACGATTTAACGGTCACCAGACTGAATATCGGGGCATTTTTAATTTCAAAAAAACCTTCGATCTTCTCACTATTACAATTCGGACATTTTGTATGGTTCATTGTTTAAATATTAATAAAGTAGTTCGGGTCAAAATCGGGCCAGTTCTTGTCCATATCTGAAATTACCAATGGTTCTAATGGCAGTTGAATATTGAATGTTGGATCGTTCCATCTCACACCTTTAGCTGCAGCCGGTGCGTAAAAATCGGTAGTAAGATAAGTGATTTCGGTATTATCTTCAAGAGTGATAAAGCCCTGTGCAAACCCTTCGGGAGAATATAACATTTTATAATTATCGGCAGATAGTATTTCACCGAACCATTGTTTAAACGTTGGTGATTTCGGCCTTAAATCAACAATGATGTCAAAGATAGATCCTTTCGTACATCTTACCATCTTTGCTTCCGGGTTAGGGGGCAGCTGAAAATGAAGCCCCCGCAAGGTTCCTTTGAGGTTGCTAAGTGAGGTGTTCATGTTGACCACATTGGCATTAAGGCCATGCTCCTCCATTTCGCGTTTGCACCATGAGCGGCCGAAAAAACCCCGATCATCTTCTATTTTTTTAATTTCGATGATAAAGGCTCCGGGAAGTTTTGTTTCAGTAAAAATCATAATACTGTAATTTTATTATAACGTTCAAATCAGAATCTTACCTTACCCATTCGAGATTACTGTTGATAAGACCTTTATGCTGCAGGTTATCCAAAACCTTTAATCTTATAAAGGTTGGAGATTCACGGTAATTGGGATCATTAAACTTCATTTCAACCAGATTGTCTCTGATTTCACGAACCGTGCTTATTAAATCTTCTTGTGGCTGGTGATTTGGCGCCAGTTTTTTAAACAGGTCGAAGTTAGCTCTGTATGATCGCTTATCGGGCGGGGCATCAGGATTAACTGTAATTTTCACTCCCGGAATAACTTCTCCGATTGCATTTGCAAGTTCAATGATTTTGGTGTTCCAGGCTGCGCTGCCGACATTCACTGCCAGAAATTTACCGCCAGTGGCAGCAGGCCTCGAAGTCGCCCAGTCTATGGCTCTAGCCATATCTTTGGTATTGATCATGGGACGCCAGGGGTTGCCATCGCTAAGGATTGATATTACTTTTGTAACCAGGGCTCCGGCAACAAAATCATTTAAAACCAGGTCAAGCCTTAATCTGTTTGTCCATCCGCAGGCTGTGGAAAATCTAAGGCAAGTAACTTTGAACTTATCATCTGCAAGTGGTTCAAGTTCTTGTTCGGCAAAGACTTTTGACCGGGCATAAGCAGTAAGAGGATTCAGTTTATCTCCCTCCCTGCGTTCGGTGTCATCTGCCTGGCCATACATACTACAGCTTGATGCATAAACAAATGATTTCACCCCATTGTCTTTTGCCAGCCTGGCCAGGTTAACAGCGGCGCGATAATTAATATCAAGCGTAATTTCTTCATATTTAAAGCTCATCGGATCGTTTGATATTGCTGCCAAATCAACAATTACATCAACACCCTGTAAAAGATTCTCAGGAAAACGCCTGATATCTCCATATATCTGAGCATTTAATTTTGTCTCTGGTAAATAGGTTGGGTTGGCCAGGCAATGGGCAAAATACCCGATATCAAAACCTATAATTTCGGCATCGGGATAGGTGGCGCGTAATTGATTTGTAACACTCGGGCCAATGTAGCCAAGATTTCCTGCTATTATTATTTTCATAACTAATTTTTATTAAAAATATAATTATATGTTGTATCTTTTTTTAATTTGTTTAATAACTCTTCCAACGCAATTTCAGAACCTTTTTCATTATAATGTGTATCGGTTCTTGGATAGACATAATCGCCGGCATTTTTAAGCGGAGCTAAAAGATTTACATAAGGAATTTGTCTTTTGTCAAACTCTGAATAAATTCTATCGAGAAAATCATCATCATCTTCGCTGTCAACTATCCGGTGATAGAGTGTATATTTTTCAGGCAGGGGCATGATTACAAAATCAAGGTTATATCTCTCCTTTAACAAATCCGATAGTTTTTTTATGTTATTACAAACTGTTTCTATGTCTTCTTTAGTGTATTCTGTGTGAAAATGGTCGATATTGTCTTTATAGAAGAGCCATTTGTCGTTGCCGGTGGTGTATTTTGGCGTCATGCCGGAAATAGATCCGAACAACCTGAATTTTAAAGTTGAGATAAAAGCATATATATCGGTTGTGAAATAGCTTCTTTTTAATACAATATTATACAGGTATTCGCTTTCAGCATTAAATAGCCGGTCTCTGACAAGTGCAATTGTTTTTCTTAACTTATCCCGGGTATCGTTGAAAAATACATCAGGATCATCCATAAACCTGTTATGAATATATCTTTCGGTTGTTTCAAATACCAGTAGTTTCCTGTCGGTATTGGAATAATTGTTTGCCTGTAGATAAGACAGGATAAAAGCCCAGTGCGGATTGGTATAGCGGTGGTACATTACTTGTTTGTTAAGTGTATCGCCCATCCATTCGGGTACATTTCTGTGTCTGGAGTGATCGAACTGGCTGTCGCCAAAAACAAGAATATCTGCATCCTGAAGCTGTGGTTGTTTTGGAGAAAGACGATATTTAATTTTTGCCTTCGGAAGATCTTCCTTAAAATCATTTACCATGCAAAACATATAAAGCTCGCCATATTTGGTAAAGTCTTCATGTTCGGGATAAGTCTTGATCTTGAGAATTAAATTCATCATCTCCGGAGATATTCTTGTGGAAATGAAAACAAAAGCGCAAGCTATTCCGGTAATATATATTATCCACTTTAGCAGTTTCTCACGCATATTCTAATTCATGTTTTTAGATAATCCTGTATAAGTAATAAGTTTATTGTTTCCAATCAAACTATCAAGCACCTCAATGGTTTTCTTTATCGCAATGTCCTGGCCTTTTTGATTCCAGTGAGTATCTGTTCCATAATACAGTATCTCTTTTGAACCGGCATAATCTTCATATATTTTAATAACAGGTACTCCTCTTTTTTCAAGCCCTTCGTAAATACGGGGCAAAAAGTTGTTATAGGGTTTGTTGTTTATAAGGTAATGACAAATGGTGTATTTGGCCGGTACAGGAAAAAATACCATCTGAATATTGTAGTATTCTTTGAGTTGAAATGCCAGACTGGCTATTCGGTTGCACAAAGTATCAATCTCATCATTGGTATGCATATAATCATGCCCAATCATGGGGGCATTGATGTGCTCGCCATAAAAAAGCCATGGAATATCGTAATCCAGGCTATATTCAGGCGTTAGTTTTGTAATGTAATTAAATGCATCGAATTTAAAAGTTGAAATAGCGGTATAAATCCATGAAGTGAGATAACTGCGTGAAAGTATCAGGCTGTAGTTATTCTCAGTATTTTCATAGAAAACAAAATCTCGTGCTTCTGCCAGCGCTTTTCTGGGCCAAGACCTGTTATCGGGAACAAAGTTATTTTCATGGGTCTGTTTGAACTTAATAGGGATGTAATATTCCACCGACTCATAGATTAAGATTTTTGTTTCCTCACTTTGGTAGTTTCTTTCCTTAAGGTAATCAAGGGGAAGATCCATTCTGGCGTAATGAACTTTCTTATTCATCGTATTTCCTAATTGTTCCGGAAATGTAACGAGTCTTGAGAAATCAAAAAAACTGTCTCCAAAAGTAAGTATATCTGCATCTTCAACATTGGGATGCCTGTTGGTAAAACGATATTTTCGATCGGGAGAGTATGTGGGCAGGTCTTCTCTGAAATGTTTGACCTGGCCGAAATAATATAATTCGCCATATTTTACATTCTCCCAGTAACCATCGAGTACATTTTCTGTAAGAATTGTATTAAACAGAGGTTTGATTCTTACGGCAAGAAAAAAATACATGCAAATAATTCCTGTAAGATAAATCAATATTTTAAGCCATTTTTCGCGCATTTTGATTTCTTTTTTTAAAACTGAAAATAGAGGAAATCCACTTCATCCCAAACACCTATGACAAATATTGCTGCCAAAACAATCATCAATAGCGCGTATTTCACAATCTTTGGCAGAGATCTTAATCTGTTTACCAACTGAAAATATTCTATAAGTATTTCAACTGAAACCAATACAAGTATAGAAACAATTGCCAGATAAAATTCGGACTTTATCCGGTAAAGGTTAATATCTATAGAAGAAGAGAAATAGAATGTTTTCTTAATGATCAGCATGGCATCGCTGAGTGAGTTTGCCCTGAAAAATATCCATGCAAAATAAACAAGTACAAAGGTTATCACAATCTGCCACAGCCTGAGTAATACCGGCCTTTTTGTTATTCCAATGGCATTGTTGATTTTTTCCCTGATTTTCTGTGTCCAGATAGCAAATATAAGATAGAACCCATGTAAAGCGCCCCATATAACAAATGTCCAGTTGGCGCCATGCCAGAGACCGCTAACAACAAATGTTGCGAACAAATTAAAATATCGTCTCCATGGCTTAACCCTGTTCCCTCCTAAGGCTATATAAAAATAATCTTTAAACCAGGTTGAAAGGGAGATATGCCATCTTTGCCAGAATTCCCTTATGTTCAAAGCAAAATAAGGCCGCCTGAAATTGGTCATGAGGTTATATCCCATTACTTTGGCAGTTCCAATTGCAATATCTGAGTATCCCGAAAAATCACAATATATCTGAAACGAAAAGAACAGGGTAGCAATTATATTTTGCATTCCGGCATATTCAGTAGGATTATTATAAACCAGGTTAACATATTCAGCAAGTCTGTCAGCAATGACTACTTTTTTAAAAAATCCCCAAAACATCAAAAGCAATCCATCTTTAATCCGGTTATAATCAAAAGCAAACTGCTGCCGAAACTGAGGTAAGAGATTAACAGATCTTTCGATAGGCCCGGCAACCAACTGTGGAAAAAATGAAACAAACAGGGCAAATCGCCCAAAGTGATATTCCGGTTTCTGGTTTCCCTTATATATGTCAATCGTATAGCTAAGTGTCTGAAAAGTATAAAAAGAGATACCGACAGGAAGCAGTAAATCATAAGCGGGTACATTATAAAATATGTTAAATTTACTGAACATATAATTTATTGATTCACCAAAAAATCCGAAGTATTTGAAGAAGAAAAGCAAACCCAGATTGGTACACAAACTCCCTATCAACAATAATTTTCTTGTAAATGTCTTGTTGCTCTTGTGTATGCCTATTCCGGCAAAATAATCGATAACCGTAGATAACATTATAAGTACAATGTACTTATAGTTCCAGCACATGTAGAAATAGTAACTGGCTATCAAAAGCAATACCCACCTGTATTTTGGATTTAATGCAAAATACAGCGCAACAACAATTGGGAAGAAAAAGATAAATTGTAATGAATTAAAGAGCATATAGGTTCAATTTTTAAACTTTATTATATACTAATTTCAGCGGCAAAGGTTATAATTTAATTCTATCAATTATTGAATATTTTATGAACAATATATTTAAATTGATTAAACTGCTCATCATTGGATTTAATGTTTAAAACATTACAAATGTTGAATTGATTAATAATCCCGTATAAATGTTGCAGGTAAAAAAATACATATGCCGATCAGTAAGCATTGAGTTATAAGCGCTTGTTTATGATTAACTTACCTGTTTTGGCATGGTTGTCTGATTCAAATCTGAAAAAATACAGACCAGAAGGAATATCATCGAGGTAAACTTTAGCCTCTCCGTTTGTGAAATATAAAACAGATTTATGGTGCATTATTCCCTGCAGATTATATATTTCCAAAAGACCCTGATGACCGGTACCTTTATACTCAATATTTAATACATTGTCAGCAGGATTTGGAAATAACTGAAATGAGCTGGTCTCATTTTCATTAACCGCCGACTCATTGGTTACGAGTATATTAAAATGTTGACTTACAGCCACTTTAGAGTCGGTAACAGATAAAATAACTTCATGATAGCCAAGATTGTTTTCTGTAGGGGTGCCAAAAAGAATACCTGAGGAGGGTACGAAATAAAGCCACGATGGTTTCTTTAAGCAGATATAAGTGAGCATATCATCTTCATCTGCATCGATTGCTTTGAAAACATAGGTATAACTTTGATCTTTAAGTGTAATTAATCTGGGTACAGAGACGATGTCGGGAGTATCGTTTCTGTTTGTTACGGTAATGGTAAAGCTTTGAATCGTATCCTGTTGTCCGTCAGATACCTTTAACTGAACCGGGTGGTTGCCAACGTGTTTGTTTTTCGGAGTACCTGATAATTCACCGGTATTGATGTTAAAAACAGTCCATTCGGGTATTAATAGCGGAGTGAAGATCAAAGGATCATCCTCCGGATCGGATACATCCATTTTGTAATAATAAAACTCGTAATCATCTGCTTCAGTAAGTGGTGCTGAGCTGATCATCGGCGGATCATTAGTATTTATAACAAAGATGACAAAAGTAGTATCAATGGTATGGGTGTTATTAGATGCCCTGATCTTTATTATATTTTCTCCAACATTATTATAACGGGGAATTCCATATAACTCTCCCGGATTGGTACTAAAATTCAGCCAATCGGGTATTGTTAATGCAACCAGGTTTATAGTGCCATTGTCAGGGTCAGAGACTATCACCCTTTCGTAATAAAGTTCACCCTGTATGGCATTAAGGTTTGAAGGTAACACAATTTGGGGAGGATCGGGTACATTTGTTACCTGAATAATAAAATTAAACAACTGGCTTGCTTCGTAAGGATCAGAAATTTTTAAAGGAACTGTGAGTGTTCCGTAAAAATCTTTATTTGGTTTGATTACATTACCAGTGCGTGTGTAATTCAAACCATCATTAACAATAAGTGAATGTTCCGAAGGATAAGTATTATCTACATCAATTACATTCAGGAACGACTTAAGTATTTCGATCTGTGATTCTTCCTGAATGGCAATTGTTGTCTGACCGGTAATAATGGGAGGATCATTTACCGGAGAAATATCAACAATAAGTTGAAATGGCAGGCTTTGTGCCAATCCGTCGCTAACAACAATATTTACCAGTAACTGTCCGTTAAGATCAGGAGCGGGTTTGATCACATTATTGCCCAGATGCGTATAATTTGTGCCGTTTTGCACAATCAGCACCAAATCTTCGGGGTCGCTGTCATCATCTTCAACTTCAACACTTGATATATTTATTTGTACAGTGTTGTCTTCTGTCACAAAAATCTGATTCTTTTGAGATTTAATTACAGGCCGATTATTTACCGGCGTAACGGTAAAAGTTACTGCATCTTTATCTGTTTTGCCAAGCCTGGGAATTCCATATTTCCCCTTATCGGTTGCAACAAACCAGATGGTTTCCGAACCACTCCAGTTACTGTTTTTTGGCGTAATTGTGGCTGTTCTTTGAGCGTTTATTGTAACAGTGAAATATTGGGGGTCTGCCGGTTCTGTGGTCCATGTTATATCTGCATCAGGATCTTCAGCATCGGTAACGTAACTATCGAGATTTATGGTTGAAAAACTTTGTCCTTCAGGTTTGGTCTGATTTGGAATATCAAACACTGCCGGAGCAGAATTAATATTGTCAATAACCTCAAACCATTTTAACCCCATTTTATCATCGCCACTTGTGTTTGGATGCAGGTCATCGGCCATATCATTATTGTAATGAATACCGGCTCCGCACTGCATATCAACAAGAATAAGTTTATCTCCTGATGAAATACGGTTATTGACCAGAGTGGTCAATTGAAAATTATAATCGGAAACATTGGCATGATCATTACAATCGCCAAAGGTTGATTTGAAGCTGATGATTTTTGCCACAATAACCAATACCGATTTTCCCGAAGATAATTCGTAGTTATCCACGGCATTTAATATATCACCTATGGGTGCGGGATTGGTCCATAGCCCGCCGGCAACATCATTGGTTCCAATATGTAACAGAATAATATCGGGCGATATATAGTTTAGGTATGGTCCCGGAGTTATTGTAGTAGGGTTTCTCGGATCAATACCTGTCTGCATTACTGTTGCCAGTTCATTGTCTTTTATACCTGCAAAGCCACCATTATTTGCATCGGCGAAAACAGAATACCCCGATGAATGATGGCCAATAAAATCAAAATTATAACCGGCCTGGTTTAGAAGCTGGAATAGCTTATACCGGTAACCGACAAAATAGCCCGGGTCGCCTGTTGATCCCTCCCTGCTTCCATAGGTGATTGAGTTTCCGAGCGGAAGAATTTTAAGGGGCTGCTGGGCATAAATGCTGGTGATACAAAATAAAGCAGCAGAAAAAAGAATCTTTTTACCTGTTAAACGTCTTATCATTTTTTTGAGATACTGAAAATCAATGGTTAGTCTTTATAAATCCTTAATGGGATGATAATGAAAAAAAATCTCCCTCTCTTAATTTTGCGTAACTATATAAATATAAAAGAAAAAAATAGTCCCGCCTTTTTCAGGCGGGACTATTTTTTTTATTCAATCACAATTTTTCCAACCTGTATTTCGGAGCCTTTCATTATTTTAAAGAAATAAACATTAGGCATCAGGTCTGAAACATCAACGGTAATCCTGGACTGGTTGAGGACTTCGATGTTTTTCACGATCCTTCCGTTTATATTTATTACCTGGAAGGTACATGATTGTGCATCGTTGAACTCAACAGTTAATTCTTTATCTGCAGGCACAGGATACAGATTATGAATGATACTGGCTGAAGATGTATAGTCATTAATTCCGGTAATTACAACAGATATCGTGAATGCATGTGTAATCTGCCCGCGGCCGTCGCCAATGGTAAACAATACATCGTTTGTTGAGGGTGTAGCTGCACCGGGAAGTCCGCTTAGAATTTTTGTAGCTGCATCATAAGTAAGCCATGAAGGAATTGTTGTTGGGGCAATGGTAATAACGTCATCTGCATCAACATCGGTTACAACCAGCTGGTATGCATACGGATTTCCGACTTTTATTATCAGTTCGGGAACAGATTCAACAACCGGCAGAGAATTAATATTGCCGACAACAATGGTGAAACTTTGATACACAGTGTCGTAACTGTCGGTGAGTCCTATTACTACCGGATTGTTTCCGACATTGACATGTTGAGGTGTGCCTGTTAGCTTGGTTACACCTTCCTGCTTAACAATACTCAGCCACGAAGGCAATGTTTTACCAAAAAATGACAGAACATCATTCGGGTCATTATCAGTTCCGGTAAGTGTATATGAATATAATTCATAATCATCACCGGTGGTTACGGGTGAAGAAGAAAATGCCGGTTTATCGTTTACATTTTCAACATCAATAATAAACCTTTGATAAGTAGTGGCTTTTGAATCGGTAACCTTAATAACTACAGAATCTTTACCAACATTTGCACTTCCCGGTGTCCCTGTGAGTGAGCCGCCACTAGTTGTGCTTGTAAATGTTAACCATTCAGGTTTTTTATCATATGCATAATTCAATGTAGCATCGTCCACATCGGTGGCTATAAAAATGTATAAATAATTAACATTTTCTTTGGCAGTAACAACCGGTGTAGTAGTAAATACAGGCGGATCATTAACAGGGTTCACTGTTACATTCAGGTTATAATTTTTTGAACTGTCGCCGTCTGAAATCGTAACCGGCACAATGAGGCCACCTGAATAATTTAGTGCAGGGGTGATGGTGTTTCCTACCCTGGTATAATTTGAACCATTGTGAACCACGAGGGTGAAATCTGTAGGATAAACATTATCAACATCGGTTACAATAAGATGATTGAGGGTAATGGTGAGTGGAACATCCTCGTCGGTTGCAACTACGGCCTGTCCTGTAATAACAGGTGCATCATTTATATTGGTAACCCTTATTACAAAACTTTCCTGTATATAAGCTGCGGCTTTATCAGTAGCCCTGATAACAATATTATAGTCTCTGAACGGGTCATAACCAACTGCATCGTTATTCGGAGTGCCGCTTAGTAAACCGGTGCCGTTGCCATTATCGGTAAAATTCAGCCACGAAGGAAGCGTGCCCTGAATAGACAACGTAATCTGGTCGCCAACATCAACATCTTCAGCAACAAAGGTGTAAGAATAAAGTACATTTTCATTTACAGCAGTTGGCGCTGTAGATTTTCTAACAGGCGGATCGTTAACATTTACCACGGTGAGTGTGTAAGTCTGAACGATTTCAACTTTGCCATCGTTAATGGCGAGACTTACCACAGTGTCTCCCACATTATTGTTCAAAGGTATTCCTGAAAGCACTCCTGAGGAGGTATTAAAGGTCAACCATTTTGGCAATATTTTGGCTGATTTTGTAATGGCATCACCGTCAATATCACGGAAGGTTAAGGTATAACTGTAAGGGGTATCTTCATTTACAGATTTTGC
>JAWOHT010000196.1:0-30482 GCA_046485045.1 Bacteroidales bacterium | reverse complement strand
GAAATCCCCAACGTATTCTACCGCAAAACGTTTTCGCGAAAATACAAAAAGACACTGCAAGTAAGTAGACTGATTTTGAAAATTTGTATCTTTGATAAAAAGATTAAAAATGGGATTAGCTTTCGAAAAAAATAATGTTAATAGTTATTTCAGATTGATGAAAAATTGGGATACTGAGTCAAAAAAAGACTTAATTATCAAATTGACCCAATCCATTAATGACAAAACCGAGAATAGTCATGATTTTTCTTCTTGCTTTGGTGCTTGGGATGATGAGAGAAGTGCAGATGAAATAATTGATGATATCCGAAATTCCAGAATTAATAACAGAGAAATTGAGGACTTCTAATGGACTATTTACTTGATACCAATATTTGTATTCACTATTTCAAAGGACAATTTGAGATAAAAGAAAAAATTAAGCAAATTGGATTTGATTAACTTGCCATTTCTGAGATAACCCTTGCTGAACTGATTTATGGAGCAGAGAAGAGCCAAAAAAGAGATAAAAATATCTCAGTAATTGATAGCTTTTCCGAGAAAATTACAATAATCCCAATTTTTCAATCGATAAGTATTTATGCCAAAGAAAAAGCAAGGTTGAGACGATTGGGGACAATAATCAGCGATTTGGATTTATTTATAGGAGCTACAGCAATTTACACTGATATGACACTGATTACCCGTAATGTTCGAGAATTTGAGAGATTGGAGAACATAAAAATCGAGAATTGGATTGATAATCAATAATGTACTTTCGCCAACACCCGGTCATAAAACATTGGTGGCGAGGTAGTTATTCGGGCTTCTATTCTCGCATCAAAGTTTGTTGTACCTTGATAGTGAAGTAGCCCCGCAACGGCTTAGCTCTCATGGAGCGAAGCGGAATAATCCGGTACGTTTTATACCTGCGACCTTTGCGGGCAAGGCAAAGAGACAAGCGCGTATAAAATAAATTGAACAAATGGAAGATAATAACACAATAATTCATAGTACACTTGACGAGGGTTATGATTTTTTCATTACTGATAAATGGGGTAATGAGAAACACTTTAAGATTGCTACATTTGAGGTTCCTTCAGGTTTATTATCAGAGGCATTCGAGGTGATTAAAAGTAATATTGACGATGAGCCTCGAGTTTTTCATATTTTATCAAACTTTGATTCTGATATAGAAAAAGCAGAATTGCAACTTAAAGAAAAGATTAAAAAAGGAATAAATAAGAGATATTTAGATAATAAAGATGGTGACATTTCACTTGATGGTCTTGAAGTAGCAGGTCGGATTTTATGGGATGATAATCTTGATAACTCAAATTTTGATTATTTCTTTCAAGTTGATGGTAAAAAGATTACAATAGAAAAATTTATTGATCTACTAAAAGGGGTTGAGGGGTGGAATTATAAGTTCCAGATTATTGACACATCCGATGATATTGAATAAATAGAAAAACGATGCCATATATTCCATTTCATGACATTTGCCCAAGGATTGCTGAAAAAGAAACAAGGGTAATTACGTTACAACAAAACGACAATGAATTTAATCTTCCCCAAGGAGATTACGTTTTTATCGAACTTTTTTGTGATGAATGCGATTGCAGAAGAGTATTTTTGCAGGTTATAATGAATCAAAAAATAGTTGCCACAATTGCATATGGGTGGGAAAAGCTCTCATATTAC
Source organism: Bacteroidales bacterium (assembly GCA_046485045.1). Taxonomy (GTDB): domain Bacteria; phylum Bacteroidota; class Bacteroidia; order Bacteroidales; family UBA10428; genus JAFGPL01. The sequence continues at coordinate 28,799 of JAWOHT010000196.1, read as the reverse complement.
AGAAATGAATTTAAGGGGTTTAAAGAAAATGAAATCAAAGAGTTAAAAGGACCATCTATAGACTCATTTCAGTATCAATCTGATATTTCAAATCAAATATTAAGAATGTTTAATAAAATATTATTCTCGGATAAAGAATATTTAAATCGGATTACGAAACATTATGACCAATTTAAGAAAACATTAAAAACAAAAAGGGAATAATAATGCCCAGCCCACAACACGCGGTCATAAAACATGCCGGGGTCAGTGGGTTATCTGGCGTTCCGTCCCACACACTGGCACGTCCCGCTCTCTTTCCTTCTCTATATTTTCAGTTAAAAACTATCCTCAATACTCAAACTCCAACTCAAACTGATTTCCCAACCATTCTATACGCGAAAAACATGTACCTTTTGAACAAAAAGTAGATATATTTGGATGTTTTTGTGTGCAATTTAGGCTGCCTAAGCACAAACAATTGTGACTGAAATAACTCTTTTATAATTTAGATATGAAAAACTTCCAACGTTTACTGATATTACTTTTAGCTCTGATTACTAAAATCAGTATTGGTCATGCTCAAATCTGGCCTTACTCACCAATGATTAGATTTGGTAATACTGTCTATTATCCGATGGATAGTTTATCAGCAGATAAATTAACTGGCACATCGATTTTGATAGACAAAAAAATTACAGATAGATACTTTGATATTCTTTTGATTTCAGATAGCTTGGGATTATCAATGAATGATACGTTAAATTACTTTTACCAAAAAGACAGAACTGAACCCATATGTTATAAGGAAATTCTTTTCTACAAGAGAAGAAAATTAACAAATACCGACACTAAGATAATTTATTTAAAATTCATTGATATTGACCAAAATAACATAATTGCCCAGGCAGTTATTAAGAAATCCCATAAAGATTCTAAGAGAAAAGAAAAGCTTGAAGTTTTCATTCCAATAAACGAGTTGGAAGGAGTATTTTTAGGTATTGGAAAAAATCAAAGGATATTTATGACATCTCTTGCAGGAGCGGCTTGTGTTGCTGGATTTGTAATTGGATTATAAATATAAACTGCCCACAACACGCGGTCATAAAACATACTGGGGTTAATGGGTTTTCGGGCGTTACGTCCCGCCTCCTGGGTTTGTCTCGGTGGATACAAACGCAGCCCCGCAAAGGCGCAGCCCTCATGGAGCGAAGCGGAATAATCCGGCACGTTTCATACCGCCAATCGCTCAGCTGTCTCAATCCTCCCTCCACACCAGTTTATTACCACTTGAAAACTATCCTCTTGAACAGCCGCATAGCTTCTTCACCTTGCATAGTTTGTACTTTTTTTCCTCAATACTCAAACTCCAACTCAAACTGATTTTCTCGCTGTTTATAACCACTTGAAATTTTACCTCTTAAACAGTGCAGCTTTTTAACGATATTGTGTAAATTACACTTTATTAGATATACAATTAATTTTTATTGGTTATGAACACACATCTTCAGGTATTTAAAAATAAGTCGCACAGCAGACTATTTCTTATGCTTTGCTTAGGATTTATGTTGATTGGAACAATAGGTTTATTTATGTCTTTTATGCTTAAAATGTCATTTATTCCCTTACTGGATGAAGCCTGTTATTTCGTGTTGTTATTTAATGGCCTTATATCATTTTGGATTGTTTGGGATAGTATGAAAAAGTCAAAGTATTTTGTTGCATGGAATAATAGAGAAATAAGCTATCTTTTGCCAAAGTCTGAGAAAACTGAAGTAATTATTATTGAAAACATTAAATCAATTGATATTTTTCGAAGTGAAATAATTATTGGACTGAATAACAGCGAAACGAAACACTTTAATCTTAATTATTTCTTTTTTCCTGAACGTAAGACAATTATTGATTTTTTCGAAGAATTAAAAAAGTGACCTGAACAATTTTGACTTGCGGCCAATAAACTAAAAGCATTGAAAAACATTTTCTCCATGTTCGCTGTTTATAAACCAATAAGGGTTATTTTTTAATACAACAACCAGATGGTGCCAGACAATAAACCAAATAAAGAGTTAACACACGGGCAATATGATGAACTGCTCAAAACATTGAAAAACCGCTTTGAGGAGTACACGAATCGCCATAAAGATATCGACTGGGAAAAGTTACAAGCCAGGCTTGGGGCATGTTTTTCAGGAAGTCGTTCTGGTATTGAAAAACTATGGTCGCTTGCTGAGATGGAGAGAACCGGTGGCGAACCCGATGTTGTTGGATATAATGAAGCAACCGGCGAATATATTTTTTTTGATTGTTCACCCGAAAGTCCGGCAGGCCGCAGAAATGTCTGTTACGACCGTAAAGGGCAAGAGCTGCGGAAAGCCAACAGGCCAGCCAGTAACGCTGTAGATATGGCAGCAGCAATGGGCATTGAACTTCTAACCGAAGAGCAATACCGCGAATTGCAGAAATCAGGAAACTCTGCCTCGCCGGCAGGCGGGTTCGATACGAAAACTTCAAGCTGGTTGAAAACACCACCTGCCATCAGAAAACTTGGTGGCGCCCTTTTTGCTGATTACCGGTATGGCGCGGTTTTCGTATATCACAACAGTGCACCCTCTTATTATGGTGTCAGGGGGTTTCGTGGTTCGTTAAGGGTATGATATCAAGTTATAAATGCCGGTTTTAGTTTTATTTTTTGTCCAGCTCTGCTACTTCAAGGTCTGTAATATTATTTCTATTTACAGAAAACATCACCATGGTCTGAACCTTATGCATGCCATTTTTTCCGGCAGCACCCGGATTAATATGCAGGAGGTTGTGTTTTTTGTCAAATATTACTTTCAATATGTGCGAATGACCCGAAATAAAGAGTTTCGGCGGATTATACCGCATAAGTTGTGCCACAGACCTGTCATAGTTCCCCGGATACCCGCCGATATGTTTTATGGCTACATCAACATCCTCACAATTGAACCTTAAAATTTCGGGCCACACTATTCTAACGTCCTGCCCGTCGATATTGCCATAAACAGCTTTAAGCGGTTTTATTTTGGCTATGGTGTCGGCTAATCCGATATTGCCGATATCGCCTGCATGCCATATCTCATCGCATTTTTCCAGATGTTTCAAAAACCTGTCATCGAGATAACCGTGTGTATCAGAAAGTAATCCAATTCTCATCATTTTTGTTAATTTTGACGTTCAGACAGATAAAAGTATGCATATTTTTTACACTCCCGATATTCATCGTTCAGATTATTATACCCTTTCTGAAGAGGAGTCAAAGCACTGTGTCAGGGTGTTGAGGCTTAAAGAGGATGATGCCGTTCAACTCATTGACGGACGTGGCAACCTTTACCAGTGCAGGATAGACCATCCCGATCAGCGAAAATGCTCGGTGGTTATAGAAAAAGTGGTTACCGCTTACAATAAGCGCAATTTTTATCTGCACATTGCCATTGCCCCCACGAAAAATATTGACCGTTTCGAGTGGTTTCTTGAAAAGGCTGTAGAGATAGGGGTAGATGAAATTACCCCCTTGCTTTGCACACGTTCTGAAAGAACTACTGTAAAGCCCGGGAGGTTTGAAAGGGTTATTATAGCTGCCATGAAACAGTCGCTTGTGGCGCAAAAACCGGTTTTAAATTCAATGACAAAATTTAACGATTTCATAAGCCGTAGAATCCCGGAAATGCATAATTACATTGCCCATTGTGACGAAGGACAACGGGATTTGATAAACAACCACTACCGCAAAGGGCAGCAGGCAGAAATACTCATTGGTCCCGAAGGTGATTTTACACCCGCCGAGATTGATCTTGCCATTCGCAATCATTATCTGCCGGTTACACTGGGCAGCAACAGGTTAAGGACTGAAACAGCCGGCGTAATGTCCTGCGGGATATTTAATTTTCTGAACCAGTAATTGGCATCTATACTACACAACACTAATCAAGGCAGTGAAGTATCAGGCCGCTTCGAAGTTTTGGTTCAAACCAGGTGGTTTTTGGAGGCATGATATTGCCTGTATCCGCGATTTTTATTAGCTGATCCATAGAGACAGGATACAGGGCAAATGCTGCGGCCATTTCACCCGAATCTACCCTTTTTTTCAGTTCGCCGAGGCCGCGGATTCCACCAACAAAATCAATACGTGTAGATTTTCTCAGGTCGGTAATATTAAGAACCGGAGCCAGTACATGGTTTGAAAGCACTGTTACGTCGAGGCAGTCAATAGGATCACAGTCGTTAAATGTATTGCTTCTGGCTTTCATGCGATACCAGTTGCCCTTGATATACATCGAAAATTCATGCAGTTGCGAAGGTTTATACTCTTCTTCACCCATTTTTTCCAATTCAAAAGATTCCTCCAATCGTTTGATAAATGTTTCGGGTGTATGGCCGTTCAGGTCTTTCACCACCCTGTTGTAATCTATGATTGTGAGTTCACTGGCCTGGAAATGAACAGCCATAAAGAAATTATACTCTTCGTTACCTGAGTGTGAAGGATTTTTAAGTTTTCGTTCTTCGCCTACATGTGCAGCAGCAGCGGTACGGTGATGCCCGTCGGCGACATATGTGCAGGGTACTTCGTTGTAGAATATGCTTTCAATCTTCTTTACTGTTTCCTGGTTATTGATAACCCATACCTGATGACCGACACCATCAGTGGCGTTAAACCTGTATACCGGTTCTGAAACTATCGTTTTTTTAATGATCTCATTCAATGCAGCATTATCCGGAAACGCAAAAAATACCGGTTCGGCATTAAAATTGGTGATGCGAATGTGTTTTTTTCTGTCTTCTTCTTTGTCAGGCCGCGTAAGTTCATGCTTTTTAATGATGTTATTGAGATAATCTTCCACCGATGCACAACCCACAATACCGTACTGTGTTTTATCCCATAAAGTCTGCGCATAGATGTAATAACAGGGTACATCATCCTGAGCAAATATTCCATTTGCGATCAACTCTTCGAGGTTGTTTTTGGCTTTTTGATATACGATATCCGAATGAACATCAATGTCAGACGGCAGATCAACCTCTGATTTCGTAACATGAAGAAACGACCTGGGATTGGATTTTACTTCTTCCCTGGCCTCGTCTGAATTCAAAACATCATAAGGCCTGCATGCCAATAAATGAGCTGCTTCTTTTTGTGGGCGATAACCTTTGAAAGGTTTGATAATTGCCATAGTTACGGTAATATTTAGAATTGTATTAAATTTCTTTGAGACTGTTTATAAAAGTATACTGGTCATCAGATTTAACCAGATGACCAGTACCAGATTTTCAACCCGCGAAAAATGTTTATTTGTTTACCTGAAAGGTGGTGTCACCCTTGGTAATAAAGCTCACAATTTGTCTGGCAGCTGCAAGTCCTGCATTATTATTTGCTTCGGCAGTCTGTGCTCCCATTTTCTTTGGTGTAAAGAAATACCTGCCTTCATAGTCGCCTGCTATCTGGTCATTGCAATCAGGGGCTATGTCTGAGATATATCTGAAATCGGGTCTTTCTTTAAACATCTTTAACAGTGATTTTTCATCTACTATCTCTTTTCTGGCGGTGTTGACCAATGTAGCGCCTTTTGGCATTAAAGAAAGCAGCGAGAAATTAATTGATTCTTTGGTTTCGCTGTTTGCAGGCAGATTTATTGAAACATACTGGCATTTTTTATACAGCTCTTTCATATCCTCCACACATTTAACGCCGTCATTTTCTATGAGAACACAATCTACATAAGGATCGTGGGCATAAACATCCATGCCCATTCCTTTGGCAATGTAACCGATAATTTTACCAACATTTCCATAAGCATGAATGCCAATGGTTTTACCTCTCAGTTCGGTACCCGATGTGCCGTTAAAACCATTGCGGTTGAGATATATCATCATACCAATTGCCAGTTCGGCAACAGCGCTGGCATTTTGTCCGGGAGTGTTCATAGCAACAATACCTTTTTCTGTAGCAGCTTCAAGGTCAATGTTATCATATCCCGCTCCGGCGCGTACAACAATTTTAAGTTTTTTGGCGGCTTCAATTACTTTACGGTCAACAATGTCGCTTCGTATAATTATTGCATCAACATCGGCGACTGCTTTGATAAGATCGGCCTGATCGTTATATTTTTCAAGCAAAGCCAGTTCAAATCCTGCATCTTTAAATATTTTGGCTATTCCGTCTTTTGCAACCTGTGCAAAGGGTTTTTCGTTTGCAAGCAATACTTTTGCCATAATTTGATATTTTAATTCTGATTAATTTTTCGATTCAAATTCTTTCATTGCATCCACCAGTGACTGAACACTTTCTTTAGGCAGTGCATTATAAATGGATGCCCTGAAACCGCCAACCGAACGGTGTCCCTTAATACCAATCATTCCTTTTGAAGAGGCAAATTCCTGAAATTGTGCTTCGAGTTCTTTATAATTTTCCTTCATTACAAAGGTAACATTCATAATTGACCTGTCTTCTACATCAGGCACTGTAGATACAAAAAGTTTGTTTCTCTCTATTTCATCATAAAGCAGACTGGCTTTTTCAACATTCATTTTGTGCATCACCTTCAATCCGCCAAGCTGTTTTATCCACTTCATGGTTTGAAGACATGCAAAAACCGTTACACATGCAGGAGTGTTGTACAGTGATTTCTCCTCAATGTGTGTTTTATAATTAAGCATTGTTGGTATGGGGCGCTCAAACCTGCCAAGGATTTCATCTTTGATGATAACAAAAGCTACTCCTGAAGGACCGAGATTTTTCTGTACCCCTCCATAAATCAAGGCATATTTCGAAACATCCATGGGACGGCTTAAAATATCTGATGATGCATCGGCAACCAAAGGTACCGGTGAGTCAATATCTTTTTTTATTTCGGTACCATAAATGGTATTATTTGTGGTAATATGAAAATAATCGGCATCTTTGGGTATGTTGTAATTTTTGGGAATATAGCAGAAGTTTCTATCTGCAGATGAAGCTACAACTTCAACCTGGCCAAAGAATTTCCCCTCTTTTATTGCTTTTTTTGCCCATGCTCCTGTTTCGAGATAGGCAGCCTTCTTATTCAGAAGGTTATAGGGAACCATACAAAACTGTAAACTTGCGCCTCCCTGCAGAAAAAGTACAGAATAACCAGATGGAACATCAATCAGTTCTTTCATCAGGGCCTGTGCTTCGTCGTTGATTGCCGAATATTCTTTACTGCGGTGAGAAATTTCCATTAACGACAAACCAATGCCATTAAGGTTGAGTATGTTTTCTGCTGTGCTCTTGATTGTGAATTCCGGCAAAATTGACGGTCCTGCATTGAAGTTATGTTTTTTCATATCCAAAATATTTATTTGTTAAAAAAATAACAATAGAAAAAGTGGAATAAAAGTAATAAATAATTATAAGTTGAATAAAAATTTCAACGAAATTAAACATATTTTTTCCAACAGCCTGCCTGTTGATAAATCTCATTACCCTGCGCATTGATTGTCTTCCGGAGTATTTAGCCTTGTCAGAAAATAATCTTTTAAAACAGGTATTATGTTGGTCTGGTCAAAAGTATGACAATATTCAATAACATCATCAAGATTGTTTTTCTTAAGCCTGTGACGCTGTGCAGCTTTGTTAATATAACCTGACAGGTCGGGTTTGGCAAGGTTCCATAGGTCAATAGAAGCCAAAGCAGAATCGCAGATAGTAAAAAAGCTATTGTTTTTTAAGACCATTTCTGAAAGGGCGCCTGCAAACAGGGTATCTTCGAGATTGAATTTGTTTTTCCAGCCTGCACATAAAATAAGCAGGTCGCGCTGCTGAGAAACCACATAGCGGGTAATTGCAGAAATATTAAGGTATGCGCCTATAAGCACTTTGTAGTGGTTTTTGGCAATCATAATACAATTGGTGCCGTTGGTAGTGCTGTACACGATTTCTTTTCCGGCAACATGTTCATGGGTGAAATTATAGGGTGAGTTGCCAAAATCGGCAAAATCTCTTACTATGCCATCGCGTTCGGCTGCAACCAGATAACCTTTGTTCTTATAAGCCAATGCCTCTTCGAGTGTGCCCACGGGGATAATACGATCAGCATCATTCATAAAGGCAGTACAAATGGCCGATGTAGCCCTTAAGATATCAACAATTACCACGATAGCTTCAGGATTTTCAAATTCAGGAAAAACTGCCGGGGTGAAACAAACCTCTATTTTATTTTTTTGCTGCATATCATCGTATTGCAGCAACAAAGTAAACAATTTATTTACTCAAAAAAGAACCCTGGAAATAATTTTTAACCATCAGGGTTTATAGAAGGGCAGTTTGATGATTTTAGCTTTTAGTAGTTTTTCTCTTATTTTAATAAGTATTTCCTGCCCCTCAATGGCATATGGTATCTGCACATAACCCATTCCGATTCCTTTTTTTAAAAATGGCGACATGGTTCCGGAGGTAACTTCACCGATTTTTTTGGCGAAACTATCCATTATCTCATAGTGCTGACGGGGAATTCCCCTTTCAATCATTTCGAATCCTACAAGTTTTTTTGATATGCCCTGCTGTTTCTGCCTGTATAAAAAATCACGGTCAATGAAATCTTTATTTTCCGCAAATTTGGTAATCCAGCCAAGCCCGGCTTCCAGAGGTGAGGTTGTGTCATCTATATCGTTGCCATAGAGGCAGAGCCCTGCTTCAAGCCGCAATGTATCTCTGGCTGCCAGTCCGACGGGTTTTATTCCGAATTCTTTTCCTGCTTCAAAAACAGCATTCCATATTTTTTCGGCATGCGCATTGTCAAAATATAATTCAAAGCCCCCGGAGCCGGTGTACCCTGTTCGTGATATAATAATACCGTTAATACCGGCAAGTTCGCCTTTGACAAAAGAGAAAGCAGATATCTCATCAAGATTTACAGGTGTGATTTTCTGCATGATTTTTTCAGCGTTTGGCCCCTGTATGGCAAGTTGTGAAAACCGGTCGCTTGCATTTTCGAGTACTGCCCCTATCTGGTTTTGGCTCATCAGCCAGTCAAAGTCTTTACAGGTGTTGGATGCATTTACGACAAGAAGATACAGTAGAGGTTCAACCTGGTACACGATAAGGTCGTCAACAACACCTCCTTTGCCGTTCGGAAAGCAGGAGTATTGCGCCTTTCCGGGAACAAGCCTGCCAACATCATTGGTGGTAATCCTTTGTAAAAAGGCCAGTGAGTAGCTCCCACTTACCCATATCTCACCCATATGCGACACATCAAAAACGCCCGCAGTATTTCTCACTGCCATGTGTTCATCGGTAATGCCTGAGTATTCGAGGGGCATTTCAAAACCGGCAAACTCAACCATGCGTGCACCTAATGCTTTATGAATATTGTTTAAGGCTGTTTTTTTCATTTCCAATTAAAAGATTATCCACTGTCTTTTATTTGCTTAATATCTTAAATTCAACCCTTCTGTTTTGTGCCCTTCCTTCTTCGGTATTGTTAGGGGCAACAGGCTGGGTGTAAGCATATCCTTTATATTCAAGCATGGCAGATGCAATCCCCCTGCCGATAAGGTATTCGACTACAGCTTTGGCCCGGTCTTCAGAGAGTTTCATATTGCTTTTCAGTGCTCCAACATTGTCGGTATGACCGCTTATCTCGAGCCTCACCCCTTCGTTGTTCAGAAGCAGTTTCACAACATTGTCCAGTTCGGCATAAGATTCGGGTTTAAGCGTGGCTTTTCCGAATTCGAAGAAAATATTTTTAAGAATGACTTTTGCACCCACTTCTACGCGTTCAAGCTGGAAATCTCTGATATAATCTTTAAGGTATGTTTGTCCTTGCAGATCAACTGCATCAAGAAACAACAGGTATCCTTTGGCTACTATTTCGGCACCGTATTGTTTTGCTTCGGGTACTTTTATTGAATAATTGCCTCCGGTATCAGAAACAGCTGTTGCTATTACCCTGCTTTGGGCAGGATCTATAAGCTCAAGTTTGGCGACTACCGGCTTTCCGTTTTCACTATCGGTGATTTTACCCTTCATGGTGATGGAGGTGTCGAGCTGAAGCTTTGCCGGCATGGTAAAGAAAATACTTTCAAACGGAGGCAGAATGCCAAGTACAGGTATATCTTCGTTGCTTTGCAGGAATTCTTTTTCGGCACCAAGGTAAATTATTTTGTAGATATCTTTGCCTCCTATTCCTGATTCGCGTATGGTAGCGTAATATGCATATCTGCCATCGGGAGATTCGGTGTAAAAAACATCGTCGTCTGCCGTGTTTATAGGATATCCAAGGTTTTCAGGCTGTGTCCATAAACCGGTTTCTGTAAGGCGGCTGTAAAATATATCATATCCCCCCATTGTTTTATGCCCTTTTGAGCTGAAGTACAATACACTGTCGTTAGCTGACAGGCTCACTGCCACTTCATCTTCCCTGGTATTGATCATCTGTCCGATATTCTTTGGTTTTTGCCACTTTCCTTTGGCATCCAGCGTTGTAACATAAATATCAGATCCGCCAATAGAGGTTTTCGGATTGTTAGAACAGAAATACATTGTTTTGCCGGAAGATGACAGCGCCAGCGAAGTTTCTCTCGAAGAGGTGTTAATCTTCTTCGAAAGCGGCAATGGTTTGCTCCACTTGCCTTCTTTAAGTTTACTTGAAAAGATATCACCGGCACGCGATTTACCATAATATATATATAGCTCGTTGTTATCTGGAGAAATGGCAACTGATGCATTGTTTGCCTTGTTTTTCTTTTTATTTACCCTGTTATCTAACCGTACGGCCGGTTGCCAGTTTCCGTCTTTAGCCCCGGAAAAGTAAATATCTTCATAATATTTGTTGTCGGAAGGGTTACGGGGGCTTTTTTCGGTATGCTTTCTGCGTGATGTAAAAAACATTGTCTTTTCGTCCCGGGTAATTACCGGGCTGTATTCATCAAATTCTGAGTTGATAACATTGCCGGGGTTCAGCACAACCACGCGTTTAGGTTCCGCCACAAGTTCTTGGCCGTTAAGGCATTCAAGAATATACTTGTCAATGATTGGCTTTTTAACATTGATTTCTTTTGGGGAGAGTGTTTTCAAAAATTCTGAGTATTCAAGCAAAGCATTGTCAAAATCAAGGGTGTAATGATAAGCTCTCCCGAGCATTAGCCTTGCATCGGGAGCAACATCGGGTTTTTCTTTGAATGCTTTTTTAAGATATTTAATAGATTCGTATTTATTATCGGTAAAAAGATAAGTTATGCCGATCATGTAATTCAGCTCCGCATTGTTCGGGTTATACCTGTAAGCTTTCAGGTAGTTTTTCCTGGCTTCCCTGTACGAACCTGAACCCTCTGGAATCAGTCTGTTTCCTTCTTTCACGGCCTCCCAGGCATCTTTGAAGCCAACATCAATGATTTTAAATTCGCTTTTCCTGATTTTGATTAATTGCTGTGAAGTGGCAGCAATTGTGGCTATTAGAAGGAAAAATGCTGTTACGGTAATCTTTAAAGTATTCATTGACAGAAATTTATCGTTATTGTTGTTCGCACTCTTTTAAATAAGTTTCGGCTTCCAGTATGCCATTTTCGAGGGCTATTTTCCAGTCTTTACAGGCACTATAAATGTCTCCGGTAAGTTCTTTTGTAAGTCCCCTGTTAAGATATGCAATACCGTAGGCAGGCATCGCGGCAATTACCTGGTCGAAAAGCCCGATAGCTTTGGTGTAGTCGCCTTTCTGGGCGTGAACATTGCCCATATTACATAAAGCGAGCATGTAACCGGGATTAAGTTCAAGGGTCTTTTCAAAGTCTGCCAGTGCGCCTTCGTAGTCACCGAGTACAAATTTTGCCCCGCCCCGGTTGTTATAAGCCATGTACATTGATGAATCAAGTTCAATGGCCAGGGAGAAATCTTTAACAGCCCCCTGAAAATCGCCGATCAGCTTTTTTGCGCTTCCCATGTTGTTGTATGCGATGGCAATTTTTGGGTCGTAACTCAGGGCCATCCTGTAATCGTAAATAGCGCCCTGGTAATCGCTGTTGTTTTTCTTGGCAGTGCCGCGGTCGTGGTAGGCCTTCGAATAATTTGGCCGCAGTTCCACAGCTTTAGAAAAATCTATAATCGCGCCATTATTATCATTTTTAATAAGTTTGACCAAACCCCTGTAATAATAGGCTTGTGGTTCATTATAACCATATCGTATTGCATTGTCAAGGTCTGAAATGTTTACTGCAGATGTATCTATGGTAAACTGGGTAAATGCTTTGCAAAAATAAGCTTCTCCGAGGGTAGGGTCGAGTTCGTAGGCTTTAGCAAAATCATTCAGGGCAAGATGTTCGTTCTGTAACTCGAAAAGCGCTTTGCCCCTTTGTAAGTAAGCCATGGCAAATGACGGGTATAGCGATACAGCTTTGTCAAGATGTGTAACTGCCTGGTTGTAATCCTTCTTTAGCAGATAATCTACAGCCTGGTTGTAAAGCTGTTCGGCTTGTTTTCTCTTTTTGTTAATCTCTTCATCTGCACCTGTAGCCTGACCGAATGCAAAAGTGCAAAGAAGAAAATAAAATAACAGAAATGTGTATTTTTTCATAGTGACTCTGTTTTGATTAACTGGGTTGTTCGCAATTATTTTAAGCGAACCGTTTACAGTTAAGATATTTTGTATAAAAATAAAAAAATTAAATTACAATATTTGGGAAATAAATTAACACATTTTTTTAACTTTGAGATTATTCCTTTCGCATAGTGCATTATGAAAACAGATTTGTCATACCTGAATGAGATGTCGGGTGGTAACCAGGTGTTAATACTCGAAATGATAGGTATATTTAAAAATCAGGTAGTTGAGTTTGTAAATGATATGGAACAGCATCTCAGGGATAGGGAATATGAAAAGCTTGGGAAACTGGCCCACAAGGCAAAATCATCGATTTCAATTATGGGGCTTACCGAACTGGCCGCCCAGCTTAAGAACCTTGAGTTAATGGCTTGTGCCGGAATAGATGTTGATAAATATGCTCCTATTATTGAAAGATTTAAAAAAGAGACAACCGAAGCTGTTTCTGAACTTGATGAGGTGACTAAAAATCTGGAATTATATTTTTAAACTTTGAGTTATGTTAAAAACAGAAAAAACGAATGGTGTTCTGGTTGTTAAGTTTGATAAACTCGACCGGTTTAATGCATTAATTGCAGAGCCTGTGAAGGAAGACCTTAAAAATATGTATACCCATGCAGGGATAAAACTGGCCCTTAGCCTTGAGGGTATTAGGTTTGTTGACAGTACTGGATTTGGGGTTTTTCTCTCTATTATGAAAACAGCAAACAACAACCAGGGCAAGTTTAAAATCTGCAATATTTCACCAGGGGTAATGGAACTGTTTAAACTGTTGCAACTTCACAATGTTTTCGAACTCTACGAAACGCTTGACGATTGTATAAAGAGTTTTAAGTAGGCATGCCTTTTCAGGTGTTCTTAAATTTCAGGCCGTTGGCTTCCTTTTCAATTAGAATTTTGTGATCTCTGGAAATTTTTCCCTCAAGAATCTGTTTTGACAATTCGTTCAGAACGTATTTCTGCATCATACGTTTAATGGGCCTTGCACCATATTGCGGATCATAGCCGACTTCCGTGATCCAGTTAATGGCGTCTTCAGAAATAGAAAGCTTCAGGTCGGTATTTTTAAGTGTCCTTAGTAAATTGTTGAACTGAAGCCTTACGATCTGATGTATCTCATCATGGCTGAGCGGTGTAAACATTATCAGTTCGTCAATCCTGTTCAGGAATTCAGGCCTGATGGTTTTTTTCAGCAGTTCAAAAACCTGTTTGCGGGTTTGTTCGAAAATCATCTCTTTATTCGATTCATTGAGGTCCTGAAGGTTTTCCTGTATAATGTGTGAACCTACGTTTGATGTCATTACCACAATGGTATTTTTAAAATTTACAGTACGTCCTTTGTTGTCTGTGAGACGACCGTCATCAAGTACCTGCAGCAGTATGTTGAAAACATCGGGATGTGCTTTTTCTATTTCATCGAGCAGAATGAGCGAATAAGGTTTACGTCTTACAGCCTCTGTAAGCTGTCCGCCCTCTTCGTAACCGATATATCCCGGAGGGGCGCCTATAAGCCTCGAAACCGAATGTCTTTCCTGATATTCAGACATATCAATACGGGTAAGCAGGTTTTCGTCGTTAAACAGGAATTCTGCAACGGCCTTTGCCAGTTCTGTTTTTCCAACACCTGTGGTACCGAGAAAAAGAAACGAACCGATAGGTTTTTTGGTATCCTGCAACCCTGCCCTGCTGCGGCGCACTGCATCGGCCACTGCTGTAATTGCCTCTTCCTGCCCGATCACCCTTTTATGCAGGGTTTCTTCCATATGGAGCAGTTTTTCTCTCTCGCTCTGTAGCATTTTACTTACCGGAATCCCGGTCCATTTTGATACGATTTCTGCTATATCTTCTGACGTAACCTCCTCCTGGATGAGGCTGTACTCTTTTTGCATTTCCGATAACTGTTTTTTAAGGTTTTCGGCCTGGTTTTCGGTTTCTTTAATTTTACCATAGCGAATTTCGGCAACTTTACCATAATCGCCGGTACGCTCTGCACGGGTGGCTTCAAGTTTTAAGTTTTCGATGGCATCGAGTTTCTGGCGTATCTGATCTATCAAATTTTTTTCAGACTGCCATTTAGCCTTCAGGTTGTTTCGTTCATCAGAAAGCAATGCAATCTCTTGTGCAAGTTTTTGAACCTTTTCTTTGTCTCCTTCGCGTTTTATTGCTTCTCGTTCTATTTCAAGCTGTTTGATGCGCCGTTCAATATCGTCTATTTCCTGTGGCACAGAATTCATCTCAAGCCTCATCTTTGAAGCGGCCTCATCCATGAGGTCTATGGCCTTGTCGGGAAGGAACCGCTCGGTTACATATCTTTGTGAGAGTTCAACGGCAGTGATAATTGCCTCATCTTTTATTCTTACCTTATGATGCGACTCATACCTTTCTTTTAACCCCCTAAGTATTGAAATAGCGCTTAATTCATCGGGTTCGTCAACCTTCACGATCTGAAACCTTCTTTCGAGCGCCTTATCTTTCTCAAAGTATTTCTGGTATTCGCTTAAGGTAGTGGCACCGATTGCACGTAATTCGCCCCGGGCAAGCGCGGGCTTAAGAATATTGGCAGCATCCATGGCTCCTTCGCTCTTACCTGCCCCTACAAGGGTATGTATCTCATCAATAAACAGAATGATTTCACCTTCAGAGGCTATTACTTCCTTAACCACTGCTTTCAGGCGTTCTTCAAACTCTCCTTTGTATTTTGCCCCGGCAATGAGCGCACCCATATCAAGTGAATAAACATGTTTCGATTTTAGATTTTCGGGTACATCACCGGCAACAATACGATGTGCAAGTCCTTCGGCAATGGCTGTTTTGCCAACTCCTGGTTCGCCGATGAGTATGGGATTGTTTTTTGTTCTCCTCGATAATATTTGCAGAATTCGCCTAATTTCTTCTTCGCGGCCAATAACCGGGTCGAGTTTGCCGTTTCTGGCCATATCATTCAGGTTGATGGCATAGCGGTTTAGAGAATTGTAGGTGTCTTCGGCTGTCTGACTGTCAACTTTCGATCCTTTGCGCAATTCACTGATACCATTCTTTAAATCTTTTTCGGTTATCCCGTGGTCTTTCATCATTTGCGAAACATTATCGCCCGATGCCAGGATACCAAGAAGCAGGTGCTCTACTGATACAAATTCGTCAGCAAACTCTTTGGTATTGGCAAGCGCTTTCTGCAGCGATTTGTTTGCCGCTGGGGAGAGGTATTCTTCTCCTCCTGTTACTTTGGGATAAGACTCAATAATTTTGTCAAGAACTTTCTCAAAGGCAGGCTGGTTAATCCCCATTTTTTTTAACAGGAATGCTGTAACGTTTTCACCCTGATCCAGAATCCCCTTTAATAGGTGACCGTTTTCAACCGATTGATGGTTGTATCCCCTGGCAATGGCAAATGCCTGCTGTATAGCTTCCTGTGACCGTATGGTAAAATTATTCAGGTTCATAACAGTTGTTTTTATTGTCTTTCTTAAATTATCAAATACCTTACCACTTAGATTTTTGCAACCCAAACCGACATTCAGGCATTATGCAACGGATTATTGTGTCAAAATGACATATATACAGATGGGTTAAAATATATCAATGCTTATTAAAAACAGGAGTTTACGTAACCTATCGAAAATAATTGCGTAGAACTCTAAGTCATAGTTCATAAACATCGCAGATTATCGGTGAAAAATTGAACAGACAAGTGTTATTACAGATACAAAACTCTAAAAAATGAGCGAACAGATACTTGAGGCTTTGATGGAACTATTTGCAATTATTGCAAGGCCGGAGAGTACTGCTGTTAATAAGAAATCGGTAAACGAATCATTTCAGAACAGGAGAAGGGTAGTAGAGAATTTTCTTCGCAGACAGCTAAACCTTGAACTTGTTAAGAAATACCTCGACCTTTTCGACGCCTATTATTCAGATCATAAAGAGCTTAGGATTGTAAGAGATTCTGTTAAGGTTCTTAAGATCATTGATAAGTACATTAACAAAGAACTTACCCAAAAACAGAAAATAATTGTTCTTGTCCAGCTTTATGAATTTATAAATTCCGATACAAACACCATTACCAAGCAGGAATTTGAATTTCTCGAAACTGTAGCCTCTTGTTTTCATATATCCTTACAGGAGTATAAACTTATTAAAGAATTTACTCTGTGCAGATTCAGTGAAGTACCTTCAAGTGCCGATATACTCTTAATAGATAATAACAAAGATTTTGATCATAAAGAAACCAAACATCTCTACTCTGAATTTCTGGTGGGGCAGATCAGGATACTAAGCATTGCATCTGCCAATATCTTTTTTTTAAAATACAATGGTTTAAGTGAGATGTATGTAAACGGACAATTACTGCAGCAGGACAGGTCGTATGTGCTGCATACCGGTTCATCTATACGCAATCATCATGTTAAACCTATCTACTACAGCGATATTGTTAGTACTTTCAATGATGACTCTCAAAAATCGAAGATAGTTTTCGAAGTAGAAAATATAAGTTATAAATTCAAAAATCAAAAAACAGGCCTTTATCCGATGAGCTTTTCGGAAGAATCGGGGAGGCTGATAGGTATAATGGGAGCCAGCGGGGCTGGCAAATCAACTTTGCTGAACGTTCTTAACGGTTCTGCCAGGCCTTCAACCGGCAGACTAATGGTAAACGGCATAGATATCCATGAGGGTGAGAATAAGCTGGACGGGCTTATTGGCCATGTATCACAAGATGACCTCTTGATTGAAGAACTTACAGTATATCAGAACCTTTACTACAATGCCAAGCTATGCTTTAGCCATTATTCTGAGCAGGAGATAGAAGAGGCCGTCAATAAGGTACTGCAAAACCTTGGTTTGTTCGAGATTAAGGATATAATGGTGGGTTCACCCCTGAACAAAAAAATAAGCGGCGGGCAGCGTAAACGTTTAAACATCGCCCTTGAACTTATCCGCGAGCCTGCGGTATTGTTTCTTGATGAACCTACATCGGGACTGTCATCAAGAGACTCGGAAAACATTATGGACCTGCTGAAAGACCTTACCCTGAAGGGAAAACTTGTGTTTGTGGTTATTCATCAGCCTTCGTCTGATATTTTCAAGATGTTCGACCGCCTGTTAATTCTCGATACAGGAGGTTACCTTATTTATAACGGCGATCCAATTGATTCGATCGTTTATTTTAAGTCAAAAGTACACCAGGCAAACTGGTCTGAAAGCGAGTGCCATATTTGCGGGAATGTTAACCCCGAACAGCTTTTTAATATCGTGGAGTCTCTGATCGTGGATGAATACGGTAAACAGACTTATCACCGTAAGATTTCCCCTAAAGAGTGGAACCATTACTATGAAGAGAGTAAAGAGGAAAAAAAGGATACCGAAAAACTATCAGGTGAAATTCCATCTATATCATTTAGAATCCCCAACTGGCTGAAGCAGTTTTTTATTTTTGTAACCCGTGATGTTCTTTCAAAATTGGCAAATACCCAATATCTTATCATTACTTTTATTGAAGCCCCGGTGCTGGCATTTATCCTGTCATTTATTATTAAGTATTATGATGTTAGTGCCACCAACGAGCTCGGCTACTCGTTTATCGGCAACAGCAACCTGCCGGTGTACATTTTTATGTCGGTGATCGTGGCCATTTTCATGGGGCTTACCGTTAGCGCCGAGGAGATAATAAAAGACAGAAAAATTCTTAAGAGAGAAGCCTTTCTTAACCTTAGCTGGATGAGCTACCTGTTGTCGAAGGTGGCTGTGATGCTGGGGATTTCGGCTGTACAGGCATTTACATTTGTTCTTGTAGGCAACAGTATCATACAAATAAAGGGAATGTTTGCAGAATACTGGATAATTCTGTTCAGCGCGTGGGCTGCATCGAACATAATGGGGCTGGTTATTTCAGACAGTTTTAAGACGGTGGTCACAATCTATATTCTTATTCCATTTCTGGTCATTCCTCAAATCATCCTGAGCGGTGTAATCGTGAAATATGAAAAACTCAACCCGAAAATCTCCTCTCCAAGCAGTATCCCGGTGTACGGAGAAATAATGACTGCCCGTTGGGGATATGAAGCACTTTCGGTATATCAGTTTAAAGAAAATGATTACATGAAGATGTTTTATCAGCATAACAAGGTTATGAGCAATGCTGAATTCAAGAAAAACTACTGGGTAAGAAATCTGGTGAATAAACTGGATTTTCTGGAGAAAAATTACAATAATCCCGATTTCACAGACAAGGTAAGATATAACCTGCTGGTATTAAGAAATGAGATTGGGAAGGAGTTAACAAGCGGAGTTTCTAAAAAACTGGAAAAGAATCAGAATGTTGATTTTCAATACCTTGACAGCCTAACTGTTGAAAGCCTTACACCTAAGGTTATTATTGAAGCAAAAGATTATATTAATACAATAAATAAAGTATATATAAGAATCTATAACCGGGCCAACGACGACAAAGACATGATTATCAGAAATCTTCAGGATACTCCGGATAAAAAGATGGCTTTTCTTAAGCTTAAACGTACCCACCACAACGATGAACTGGCAAAATTTGTGGAAAACTCTAACGAAGTAGTGAGGATTGTTGAGTACAAAGGTTATTTATACCAAAAGGTAGATCCGATATACCTCGATCCGGATTACAAATGTATCAAAGCGCACTTTTATGCACCCCGGAAACAGTTCCTTGGCAATTATTACAGTACTTTCTGGGTCAATACCATTGTTATATGGTTGATGTCGCTGTTATTGTTTATTGTACTTTATTTCAGGCTGCTTAAAAAACTGCTTGACTGTGTAGAGAATATTTCTTACAGATGGAAAATAAAGGCTGATTATTAGAGTCTAAAACATGTTGTAACAACTAAGATGTAATGTATTTCAGATTTTTCTGATGTCCAGGTCAATAATTTGTCCGTCAAGTATTTTCGCGTAGGCGTAGTTGCCTTCCCTTAAGGGGCCGGGATTAATGACCTTGGATTTGCCAATGGTATCTATACCAATACCTTCATGAATATGTCCTGTAAAAGTTATCAGTGGTTGAAGTGATTCAATGAACCCTCTGATTACACTGCTCCCCACGTGCTGGCCCGATACAACCTGATCGTTAATCGTGTTAACTGGTGGCTGGTGGGTAATAAGGATTTTTTGGGTTTCGGCGCTTATTTTTCCTTCAATGGAAGCAATATGTAAACTGTATTCCTTTTCAGAATATTCGAGGGGTGTTTTACCGGGACAAGGCAGTGAACCTCCCAGTCCAATAAAAGTGTATCCGTTGATATTTTTCACTTCGTTGTGTAAATTCCATTCCTGCCCACAAAGATATTTCACCACAGCTGTATTATCACAGTTGCCCGGTACAACAAGTATCTGGTTGTTATATTGAGCTATTATTTCCAACACAGCCCTGGCATCTTTTTCAAAACCAAAATGAGTAATATCACCTGCAATGACAATTAAGTCGGCCGATTTAATGCTTCCTGATATCTTGTCAAAAGAATCTGTTTGCCCGTGAATATCTGAAAATGCAATAATTTCCATCTGTTTATTCAAAATGATGTAAGTAAATTTAGTTATTTTCACGGTAATAATGTTATAATTGTGGTGAAAAACCTGGTTTTAAGCAGGTATTACTTTTATAAACAGTCAAATATAAAGTTTCATTATATTTGCAGATTTGTATTACTAAGTTTTAATAGCAATTTTTTTTATTTAATGACTGTATTTTCCCTGTTTGAAGTATTAACCTGATGGAGCGCCGTTTTTATTTATTGTGTATTTCAATGTTTCTTTTTATCAATGCTTATTGTGAAAAGAATGTTCTGCTTGTGAATTCATATCATCCGGGATTTTCATGGACCGATGGAATTACCAGCGGGGTAAGTGAAGCTTTTGCCAGCAGGGCCGATATAAATTTATATGTTGAATTTCTGGATGCCAAGAGATTTCCAGATGTACAAAGTATAAATAATTTTAAAGACTATTTAAATAGTAAATATCATAAGGTTAAAATAGACCTGATTATCACTTCTGATAACAATGCCCTTGAATTCATAATAAACAGCGGGTTTGACAAATTTTGCGGCGCTCCGGTTGTATTTTGCGGCATCTCAAATTACAAAGATTACGATATTGAAAGCAGAAATTATTTCGGAGTGCTTGAAACAGACGACTGGCTGCCAATTGTGCAAACAATTTTGAAGATTCACAAATTCAGGCCAGATACCTTTTATTATGTTTCTGAAAACAGCACCACAGGGAAAATTCGTGACAGTGTTCTTACAGTTTGCTTTAGAGAAATGAATATTTCAACAGAACTTGTTTTGATCGGCAATTATACGATTCATTCTCTTACTGAAAAAGTTGCAAATATCGGCAGTAATAACATTATTTATTACCATGGTATTGGGGTAGATTCGTACGGAAATTCTGTAATTCCTGAAGTTTTAGGAGCCACTTTGGCAAAGCATGCCCGTGTTCCTGTTTATTCAGGTTATCGCGGGGTAATAGGAGCAGGAGCTGTCGGCGGATTCGTGAGGTCTGGACGGATACACGGGTTCGAGACTGGCCTTATAGCGCTCATGCTTCTTGATGTTGAAGATAAAAAACATATTCCAAGAACCTCCGAGCAGCAAGGAGAGTTTATATTTGATTATAAAATGGTTGAAAAATTCAATCTGGATATACAAGATTTTCCAGAAGGGGCTGTATTTATCAATAAACCCGAAAAATTGTTTGAAGAATATAAATATGAAACTGTTGCAGTGATTATTTTTATCATCATCCTGTTAACGATCATCACATTTCTTATCCTTAGTAATTTCAGGAGGGTAAAAGCCGAAAAAAAATATAAGGAAAGTGAAATCAGGTTCAGGGAGTTTGCAGAACTTCTCCCGCAAATTGTATTTGAAACCGACCTGGACGGTAAGTTTCTTTTTGTGAATAACCAGGCTTTTGAGAAGTTCGGCTACACCAAAGAAGATTTAAACCGGGGCGTTACCTTAATGGATGTGGTGGTAAAAGAAGACTTTGAGAAAGTAAGTCGTAATATCAAAGGATTAATTAAAAAAGAAGAGATCACAGACACAACTTTCACCTTTGTAAATAGAGAGGGCAGGCATTTTATTTATGAAATTCATCCCAATCTTATTCTAAAAGACGGAAAGCCCTTTGGGGTCAGGGGTATTGTTATTGATGTAACCAATAATAAACAAGCCGAACAGGAACTTATCAATGCAAAAAAGAAATCTGAGGAGTCGGACAGGCTTAAGTCTGCTTTTCTTGCCAATATGTCGCATGAAATAAGGACCCCGCTGAATTCGATTGTTGGATTTTCTTACCTTTTGTCTGAACGAAGCATTGACGATGAAGATATAAAAAAAATGTCAAAGTATATCCGTTCTTCTTCAGACCATCTGCTTACGCTTATCAATGATATTATTGATATTTCAAAGATTGAAGCCGGCCAGCTTGAAATTAACATCAGCAGGGTAAATGTGCATGAGGTGTTGTCTGAGATATCGTTGTATGCTGAAAGGGAAAAGGAGCGATGTGATAAAACACCCATAGAGTTTATTTTTAGAAACCATGCTGAAACTGATAATATGTTTATCGAGACAGATGCAATAAGGCTGCGACAGATACTTTACAACCTGGTAAACAATGCTTTAAAATTCACAGAGAAGGGTTCTGTCGAAATTGGATACCAGAGAACCGAAAGCGAGATTGAGTTTTATGTAAAAGATACAGGTATTGGTGTAAGTGAAGAATTGGGTGGTAGTATTTTTAAACGCTTTATCAAAATAAGTTCCAATGAAGGCAAACTTTATTCGGGATTCGGGTTGGGTTTGTCAATTTCCAGACAGCTCGCCGGATTGCTTTCCGGAAGGATTTGGTATCAACCCAATGCAGATACCGGCACAACTTTCTTTTTGTTGCTGCCGGTAAAAAATACCTGAACCCTTGTTGACGGTGGTATTTTTCAGGATATTAGTTGTTAACCACTAAACGTACTGGTCTAAATAAAGTATTTTTTGATGTAAGGGAAATAAAATATAATCCCTTTTCATAAAGCATGGTTTCAAGATAATAAACCATAGTTCCTGCTTCAAGTTTTTTATTTTCAACCATTTTACCGTCAGCGCTGTAAATTCTCATTATGAAATCTTCAACGAGGGGAGATGAGAATGCAATTACTGCATAGTCTGAAGCAGGATTGGGGTATACTTTATAATCAACCATGCTGCTGCGGGCCGGAGATTCTTGATCAGAACTCACAATATCGAATCTGTCTATGGCAGACTGATAAATTTCTCTTGTACCTTCATCCTGAATAAAAGCTATCACCCTTAGCTGATCAGTTCGCCTTACATTTTTCGAATAGTTCCATGAATATTTGAGTTCAAGTTTCTCATTCAATGTCCACTCTTTGTGCAGGTAAGAGCCTGCCGGGCTTGGTACCAAAGCCTTTACCACATCCCTGAACCGGGATTCTCCGTTAATGCTTTGAACTCCTGTAATTTCTTTCTCTATTATTGCAATATGCAGGGTATATTCATTGATTTCTAAAGTTTTTAAAGCCTTTATTATTAAATTAATATTAACTGCAGTTGTTGTAAAGTCTGTGGTTACATCAATATCGAACAGAGGTTCTGAAAGAGATTGCATTTGTATTTTACTTATATCAGGATACTTAAGATAGTAATCGTAGCGGTGAAAACCATCTTTACCACCATCCATTAAGGTATAAGGAACTTCAATAAGACCATAATAAAAAACCCTTGCTTCTGCAACCAACGGATTCTCACGGTTCAGGGGGTCATGGCCCGGAAACGATGTGTGGTAATGTATTTTAACTACATCGCTGTTTAACCTTTGGAAAACATCCTGCAATTTGGTGTTGGACGAAATACTGGTGGTGTCTGTGGTATTGGTAAAATGCTCGAGAAGTACTAACTTACTGCGGTTACCAATCCATACACTGTCGAATGCAAAGCCTTCGTAACCCGATGTGCCATCATTTCCGTATGCAAACCTTAACTGTACGTCCGATAACCCTTTTAGGAAATCGAGATGATGTTTCATTTCAGTCCAGTTTTTGTCTTTTGTGTCTGACCAGCCAATGGATTGACCCCCCGGAAGGCCTTTAATGGAATATTTGTTGTACCAGTTAATTCCGCTGTTAAGATCACCCACATTATTCCATTCATTTATGTTTTTAGAGGTGTATTGAAGCACGGCACCGTCTCTTGACTGGTCAAAACTTCTTTTAGCTGCAAACCGGATCATGGGTTTTTGTGCCATTGAAAAATCAAAACAAGGGCTGATAACAGATGATTGCTGTTTTATGCCGGGCCTTATTTGAGTATGCCAGTAATTTGAACCTGTTGCCGATTCTTGTATACTGTTATCCAACACCCAGGTATTAATTTGTTCAGGCGACTGAGATACAACATTCCAGCCGTGAGTGCCATTTTCAAAATCTTCATAATAAGCATTTTCCGAAATAATGATAAGAGGCCTTACAGGAATAACCTTTGAAAGAGTACCGGAACAGCCATAGTTCGACTTTACGACATGGGTTATCAGATATTCACCAGGTGCATCAAAGCTGAAACGAATATCTTTGTTTTCTAACACCGAATCCTTTTGGTTGAGTTTCACTGTCCATTGATATGTTTCAGGTAGCCCGACTTTTATCGTTGAATGGTCTGTAAACAGTACAGGTTCGTTCTCATGAAAACATTCGCTGTCCCATTTGAAATCAATTTTTGGGCGGTCGCCAAATGTCAGCTTTTTTTCGAGCAATGACGAACATCCAAGGAATGACATAGCTTGCAGTGAAACATAACGTGTTCCGGCATCACGATACACGTGTTCCGGGTTTTTTAATGTACTGGTATTGTGATTGCCAGATGACGGATCATCAAAACTCCATTGCCAGGCCACTATGGTGTCTTCTGATATCGTATGGTTCGTAAAATAAACCGGTATTTCAGAATCGGTGTTAATACATGAGTCATTCACCAGAAAACTTATTATTGGGGCTTCATAAATGGTCACTTTTTCAGAAATGCTCCTCGAACAACCGTTAGGTGTTGTATAGGTATAAAAAATTGTGTCTCTGCCTGGCAGTGCAAAGGACGGAACGTAATAAAACCCTGTGTTTTGATTGCCCGTAACATTTTCACCGTGAAAGACTCCGTTTTCCATATTGCCATTTAACGGGTACTGTAACTCATTGTTACAAAAGGTATTTTTGTCAAATCCTATAAGCCATATTGAATTAATATATTCAACTGTGAAACTTTTCGTAAACTCAAACCAGGCCTGGTGGTAATACCTGTAGGTAACATGGTACTCACCGCCTGTGAGTTTAGAGGGGGCGATCGATGCTGAGTTGTCTCCATTATCTGTTAATCCTTTGCCGCCGGAGATTGTTAGTTTTCCGATAACATTTCCAATGTTTGTCCCTCTGATGATAAAGGGTTTGTCGTTATAGCAAATAAGTAATTTATTATTTGGAAAGACGATATCAGCATTAACTTTCAGAACATCTACCATAACTGAGTCTTTTCCTGTGCAACCAGTGGAGGGGCTAACATAGGTATATAATATTTTATGCGGCGACCCGGCAACACCGGCCCATCTTGGATAAAAAAACACTGAATCGTTGCGCGTAAGAAGCCCATCACCGCTGAAACTGCCCCCTTTGGGTTTGCCAAAAACAGGTATTTCTTTGTTTTCAACGCTATAAGCCCTTTGAAGACCTGTGATCTCTACTTCCGGGGCAGGTAGCACCGAAACCGAAGCGTTGCCCGAAGCTGTTCCCTTACAGTATTTATCGGTAACCTCTGTCAATGTATAGGTACCCTTGTTTTTTACCGGTATTATGAAAACATTTGATGCGATATTACCGGCAACAACAGGCGAAAGGTTGTCTTTCCGGTATTTTACAGCCCAGGGGGGCCTGCCGGTAAGTTCAACTTTCAAAGAAGCAGCCGTTCCTTCACAAATAGTTCCTCCACCTGATAGAAGGGCTGTGGGTGCAATACGATAAGATACCCTGGCTGTACCTGAAACTATGCCATGCCTGTTTGCATCTTTTACCGAAGATAAAGAGTAAACTCCACTTTCAACTACTTTCAATATATAGGTTGTACCTTTTATCCCGCTAATGGTTTTGGAATTTTTACCGTTAACACGAAAAGTAAAGCTCCAGGGGGGTGTGCCGTAAGTAAGCCGAACTGTTAATCGGGCAGTATCACCTGTACAAACAGAGTCGTTTCCGCTAATTTCGGCAGATGGCAGCCTTCGAACAGGACCAAACCAATCGCTACTGATTGTTTCGCCAAGAAGAGAACCTGATAGCGCTGCCGGTACTGCTTCGAAACTAATAAATTTTCCATCATCTGCATTTGATATGGAATACTGCTTTTCTGTACCGATAATAGTTTTGATTGAATTATCCTGATCGTCATCTGCTTTGTACCATGTATATTTATGGTTTTCAGTGTCTTCAGGATTGTCTTCCGGGTCACTGTAATCAAATTCGGCGGTTACAATCTGGTTCAGGCCTATGAGTCCGGTTACCTTAGGGTTTAATGCAACTGGTGCAGCGTTGACATATTCATAAATGCTGTGATAAAAGGTGTCGGATATTGCGTTTTTAACATCTTTGGGCTTAACAGCAAAACTAATCCACTTGCCCCCTTCAGAGAATTGTATCCTGTATTGTCTTGATGCTGAAATTTTTACCGGATTGTCTCCTGAGGCATTTAATGCCCTGAACCATCCTAATTCTGAATTTCCTTCTGCATCACCTTCAGGATCATGGTAGCTGTAATTACCACTTAATAACGAGAAGATGAGTTTACTTCCGCCTGCCATTACATTTGAAGCTGATGGAGGGTCATTTACCTGGGTAACACTAATGTTTCGTGTAAGGAAATTACTATAAAGGTTACCATCGAATACAATGAATTTAATGGTACGAAGTGTATTGTCAGGGTTTATATTATTGTAATTTAAATATTTAACACTTCGTAATGCCTGCTGATAATTTGCGAGTGTGGCTGTTCCTGTTAAATTAAGCGAGCCTGTTTCACTGTTCCAAATGCCTGAGATACCGGTAGTGTTCTGGAATATGAGCCTGTCCTCTGTCTTGTTATATCCGGTTACGAAAGAAACAATGGCAGATGGAATATTAACATTATCAATATCCTCAATACGAATGGTTGATGAAATGCTTTTTTCACCTTCCCCTTCTGAATAATTCAAGGTTGAGGGCTCAATTTCGCTTAGTATTGGCGGGTCATTTATGGGGGTAACGGTAAATGTCACCGAGTCCCTGTCGGAAAGTCCGCCGGGGTCGGTAGCCGTAAAGGTTATTATTTCGGAACCATTCCAGTTTATTCCGGGTGTAGTGATTGTGGCCACCTTAGTTGCAGGGTTGATGGCCACGGTGAGGAGTATGTTTCCGCTGGCTGCCCATGTAATTTCGGCAACCGAATTGTCGGGGTCTGTCACATAATTATTCAGATTAATGGCTGCGAAAGCTGTTCCTTCAGGCACTGTCTGGTTGGGGATGTCAGCCACCACGGGAGGGTCGTTGACCGGTGTAACGGTAAATGTCACAGAGTCCCTGTCGGAAAGTCCGCCGGGGTCGGTAGCTGTAAAGGTTATTATTTCGGAACCATTCCAGTTTTTTCCGGGCGTAGTGATTGTGGCCACCTTAGTTGCAGGGTTGATGGCCACGGTGAGGAGTATGTTTCCACTGGCTGCCCATGTAATTTCGGCAACCGAATTGTCGGGGTCTGTCACAAAATTATTCAGATGAATGGCTGCGAAAGCTGTTCCTTCTGGTACTGTCTGGTTGGGGATGTCAGCCACCACGGGAGGGTCGTTGACAGGGGTGACGGTAAATGTCACAGAGTCCCTGTCGGAAAGTCCGCCGGGGTCGGTAGCTGTAAATGTTATTATTTCGGAACCATTCCAGTTTATTCCGGGAGTAGTGATTGTGGCCACCTTAGTTGCAGGGTTGATGGCCACGGTGAGAAGTATGTTTCCGCTGGCTGCCCATGTAATTTCGGCAACCGAATTGTCGGGGTCTGTCACAAAATTATTCAGATGAATGGCTGCGAAAGCTGTTCCTTCTGGTACTGTCTGGTTGGGGATGTCAGCCACCACAGGAGGGTCGTTGACCGGTGTAACGGTAAATGTCACAGAGTCTCTGTCTGAAAGTCCGCCGGGGTCGGTAGCTGTAAATGTTATTATTTCGGAACCATTCCAGTTTATTCCGGGTGTAGTGATTGTGGCCACCTTAGTTGCAGGGTTGATGGCCACGGTGAGAAGTATGTTTCCGCTGGCTGCCCATGTAATTTCGGCAACCGAATTGTCGGGGTCTGTCACAAAACTATTCAGATGAATGGCTGCGAAAGCTGTTCCTCAGGCATGTTGGGTCTGCGTCGAGTATATGAATAACATCGAGCCTGTCAACAGCTGGCTAGGTTGCTGACAGGCTCGGGGGGATGGGTTAGCGGTGAGGCTATGGTTGCGCAGGCAGGAGGTTGGGGCAGGTGGCGCGATAGGGCACGTCTGCGCCTAGATAGCGCTGCCATTCGTCGGGGGAGAGATTGCGGGTGGCGCGAGAGCAGGCCAGCGAGATCAGGTCCTCGGCTGCAACCAGGTAGAGCCAAGCGCGGCCATCCCTCGCTTGGTGGATTTTCGCGCTGGCTGTGCCCTGGGTGGAAGCGGCGTCACGCGCATCTGTCTCGCATCGTAGGATATCGTCGCCCGTCTTGTCCAGCAGCACCGCCTTGCCATTATCTAGCTCGACCAGAATCTGCTCCCCGTCAGCAGCCCATCTGGCACCTACGATATTCGCCTCCGTTGACCGCCAAGACATAGCTATATTTTAACATCATTACTATCAAAGCAGAATACATGGCTCAGATTTTAATGAACCGCAACCTTAAAATATAACAATGAAGTATTGACTTACTATGTTATATACACTATAATGTTTTCTATGATACAGTATATACACTTATGAAAGGCAGGATACTATGACAGATGATGCCATACAAACTCAAACGCAAAGCCTTGTTCAGGAACTCAGGCGTGGTGTGATCATCCTGGCTGTTCTCAGCCAGCTTCACCAAGAACAGTACGGATACTCGCTGATGGCGTGGGCCAGTCGTCCCCCGACGCGGTGCCGCCGGTCGGCGGTGCCAGTACATCGTAGGCGGGACCTTGCTC
>JAWOHT010000143.1:0-3871 GCA_046485045.1 Bacteroidales bacterium | reverse complement strand
TTTTTCACCCACAGGGACCTTTCAGGAGTTGTGGCCGATTTGTCTGATGCCTACGATAATTCCCCCTTTGGTACTTTCTATTATCCTGATGGCAATGTGAAATATACTCCTGTTACATCTGAAGCATCTGTATTCAACTCTTTATATTTATATGAACTAACCGATAATAAAGAGACCAGAAAGAATATGTTCAGCAACTTGTTTTTGGAAGTTGATTTTCCGTTTATAAATGGTTTGTCATATAGAATGAATTTTTCGCCCAATTACGAATGGCATAATAACTATTCTTTTGTCAGGCAAGATCCCAACAGACCTGGTAATAATACTGAGGCCAAAAAGAACAATGCAAACATTTACAGATGGGTTTGGGAAAATATACTGAAGTATAAAAAGACTTTTGCAAACATTCATGATATTGATATTACCGTAATGTATGGCAGAAATAGTTACGATAAAGAGGAAACCAATATTGAAGCAAGATTATTTGAGATTGGGATTCTTGGTTATAACCAGTTTGGCCTGGGAAGCAATTATTTAATAAGGACCCCTGCCGAAGATAAGTTTGGCATTTCATCACTCGGCAGGTTAAACTATACTTTGATGAAAAAATACAATGTATCGTTAGCTGCCAGAAGGGACGGAAGCTCAGTATTTGGAGAGAATAATAAATTCGGGTTATTTCCTTCAGCGGCTATATCCTGGATCGTATCTGAAGAATCATTTTTAAGAAGTATTGACATTATTAACTTCTTAAAATTCAGGGTATCTTATGGTGAAAGTGGTAATAGCGACATCAAACCATATTTAACACAAAGCTGGAACACAAGTATCAATAATGTAATAGGAGATAATACAGGCAGCCCGATTGCCCTTATCCCCGTTTTTGAGGTAATGGGCAATGAAAACATACGTTGGGAATCTACCAAATCGTTCAATGTCGGTTTGGATTTTAGTATTCTGTCAAACAGGATAAGCGGTTCTGTTGACTTGTATCAAAAAACAACTACCGACCAATTGGTGAAAAGGGCTATTCCTCCGACAAATGCGTATCCATTCACCTATGACAATGTAGGTGAGGTTAGTAACAAGGGAATTGAATTAACATTAACCACGGAGAATGTGAATACTTCAAAATTCTCCTGGAACACTTTGTTTAGCTTTGCTTACAACAAGAATGAAATAGTTCATTTATTTGGCGATATAGATGGCGATGGTATTGAAGACGATGCCCCGTTAAATGGCTGGTTTATCGGCGAACACATCGATGCATTTTATGATTACGAGTTTGACGGTATATATCAGGAGAATGATACAAGCGCAATTTCAAGATATTTAGCCGGCGATATAAGGCTAAAAGACAACAGCGGCAATGATACAATTGGAGGAAATGACCGTGCCATTGTTGGCCATGGCAGACATCCCGATTTCTCATTTACCCTCAACAATACTTTCAGGTACCGAAACTTTTCCCTTTTTATTTCAATGAACAGCATGCTTGGTTGGGTTGCCCCGTTTGACCTTGTTTATTCTCATGGTGTTGACCGGCCAATGAATTCGATGATGGTAGATTATTGGACGCCTGAAAATAAGTCAAACACGTATCCTTCGCTCATATACACCAATCCCAGAGATAACCATTATTATATCAGCCGTAATTTTTTACGGATAAAAAATGTTGCTATTTCTTACGACCTCAACAGGCCTAATATTCCGGTGCTTTCGAAATTTTCTGCTTTGCGTGTCACATTAAGCGTAAAGAACCTGTTTACATTCACCAAATGGTTAGGCCCCGACCCTGAAAATGCCGGTTTGGACCCTGCAGGAAATGTTGATGATGGTATTACCAGTAACAAAGGTAGTGACAGACTGTTCCCAATGCCCCGGATTTATTCCGTTGGAATTAATATGAGTTTTTAATTTTAATTACAAAAACTAAATTATTAGTAAAATGAAAACATTTATAAACAAAATATATCATTTACAAAGCATGAAATGGTTTATCTTATCTGTGATAATGGTAACTGTTTTTAACGCCTGTAACGATGAAGAATTACTGGTGCAGAAATCAAAATCAGATTTAACCGACGATGCCGTTCTTAATTCAATAGCCGGTTTTGAGTATTATCTTTCAGGGCTTACTTATCAATTTCGTGATGAATGGAGGGCAGGCGACCGCGACTATTGGAGCCAGTTCTGGAATACAGATATGTATACATGGGTTGATCATGTTGAAAGGCCGCAACGCGGCAACTGGGCAATAAATTTAACGCCGGAAAATCCTGATTGCAAAAGATATTGGGAATGGGCCTATATCAAAATGATCCCCATGGCCAACAAAGTGATCTATTTCGGACAAAAGGAATCCAATAGTGGTATCTGGAAAAGCGAGGCAGAAAAAAATGCCGTAATCGCCGAGGGCAGGTTTTTTCGCGCCTGGTCTTATAATATTCTGGCCAACCTGTTCGGCGATGCCATTATAATTGAGGCCAGTACACCTGAACCTAAGTACGATTTTTTCAGGTCGCCCAGGAGAGAAGTTTATGAACTGGTGAGGTCCGACCTTGAATTTGCTGCACAGTGGTTGCCGGAATCTGTTGATGCCAGTAAAGAAGGGCGCCCGGTACGCGCGGCTGCCCAACACCTTTTAACAGAGGTGTGTATAAGTTTAGGCGATTATGACGCCGCTATTGCCAGTGCAACAGCTCTTATTAATAACCCCGAATACCACCTTATGACTACGCGTTTTGGAAGCGCTGCCGGCGAACCTGGCGATGTATTTTCAGATTTGTTTAAAGAAGGAAATTTTAACAGGTCATCGGGCAATATGGAATCTATACTGGTGTGGCAAATTGTTGAATATGCTTTAGGGGGCTCTGGCAGCCGTAAAGTAGGAAATAATTTTGTAAGGGGATTTGCACCCTTTCTGGTAGATTATGTTGGTACCGATGGTAAAAATGGCTGGCTTTATGATGTCACCAAAAATCCAAATGGAGTGGATACGGTCGGGGGTATGATGCTGGGCCGCGGCGCCGGTTTCGTTCGCCCGTCAAATTACGCGCTGTACGATATCTGGAAGGATAACTGGAATGATATGCGCAATTCAAAATACAATATGAAGCGCGAATTTTATTTTAACAATCCTGCCTCTACTTTATTTATGCAAAAATGGGACCCCGCCATTCATGCCAAGAACGAGAAAGATACAGGAAGATTGGTGTATTCCTATTCATTAAAAGTGGAAGGCCCGTTTTTCGAAGGAGGAGATGGTAGTTTCAAAGGACGTACATCCAAAGATGTATATGTAATGCGTTTGGCCGAGACATATCTGCTTCGAGCGGAAGCTTACTTAAGGAAAGGTGATAAGGAAAATGCTGCCATTGATATTAATACTGTACGTGCAAGAGCAAATGCGCCTGCTATTTCATCCGATGAAGCTACGTTAGATTATATCCTTGATGAACGCGCCAGAGAATTAATGACTGAAGAACCCCGCGTGCGTACACTTATAAGGATGAATAACCTGGTAGAGCGGGTGAGACTATATGATATGGACATGGTCTCCAGACAAAGCATCCAGGATTATAATAAATTCTGGCCCATACCGCAATCTGCAATTGATGCCAACACAGGTTCAATTTTAGAACAAAATGATGGCTATCAATAAAAAACGGAGCTAAAATATGCCCGAAATGAGATTAATATCCCCTATCTGTCGGGCTTAATAAAAACCTTCTGTAAGCTTTATTGGTTTGCAGAAGGTTTTTACATTTTTGCAGACAAAACCGGGTAAGAATTATGCCTTAATCGCAATCAGAGGTTGGTATTGCCCTATAAACGGCGGATCCCTCACCGAAGGTAATAATTCGGGTTA
>JAWOHT010000096.1:0-34702 GCA_046485045.1 Bacteroidales bacterium | reverse complement strand
GAAATTGTGGAAATTGGCGTTTTAAGTTCATGGGTCATGTTGCTCACAAAATCGCTCCTTATTTCAGACAACCTTTTCTGTCTGAATATGATAAATACAGTTAATGTAAAACCCACAATCAGGATTACGGTAAGCGAAATTGACGCAATGGCCATAAATCCCAACGAATTTACTATTGATTGTTTCTTATCGGGGAAATAAAGCAAGAGGTAATTAGACTCGGAATAAAAATCATCGGGAAAGAGTTGTACTTTGTAATACTCAACTTCATCGTTAAGTACAAAATCGCGCGACTTAAAGGCTGTCATGGTGTTCCATTTGGTAACTGCAAATTCAAAAGGAAGGGTAATACCTCTGTCGGCAAAGGTTTGCCTGAGAAATTCCTCAAGCATAAGTTTGTTAATACGATCTTCGATTCGCGGACTAAACCTGAACATGCTTTCTATAATGCTATTGAAAAGAGTTTTACGTTTATTTAGCATTTCGGTAGCTTTAAGCTCATACTGGTGGTTTTCAGCCAGATCATCTTTTTTCTGGTTAGTATGTGCGTGCCTTTTTTTGTCCTTTCCAAGAATGTTTTGCCTGATATCTGATTCATACTGTTCGTCGCTAATGGCAATATCGTGTTTCAGCTTAATCATCATATTCTCGTTGTAGGCAATAGTATCAGCGATGTAAGCATTGCCATGCCGGTAAAGGTTTGAGTCTAAATATGCAGGGTCAATCTTTGTTATAACCTGATCACGCACTTCCTGCTTCTGTATTGCCAGCGATATCTCAGAAAGGGTCCTTACAACAAGCTGGTCAAATTGCTGCTCTTTAATAGAAAATGAATTTTTTATCCAGAAGAACTGAAAAAAGATAAGCCCCGACATTACCAGGCCTATTGAAACAATGGTTATCCATATCCAGCTTTTCTTCATCTTTTGTTTTATTCTTTTTCACAAACAGCTTTAAAGACAAAAACCATCTAAATGGCTGATTATACAATTACAAAGATAGCAGCAGATTTTTCTTTGATTAATAATTTAACAATCTTTAACATAAGTTGGTTTTTGTTAACTAATTACGAAGGTATCTTTGTTTATGTAATTGATACAACAAAATGAGGTTTAGTTTTTCATAGGTTAAAAAGATAGGTTTTTTAGTGGTTTTAGGTTAATTTAGTAGGTTAGGGTTTAAAAGGCGGTTTAGAATACCGCCTTTTATTATTTTATGACTCTGTTAAGCCAGAAACACAAAATGCAGCTGGGTGGAGTCTCAGCAATTCTCTTGTGTAAATATCAGAAATGCAGTTTCTCGAGCGATTTTGTGCCAAGGTCAGACACGGCAAATGCAAGGGTTATAATCTCAATTTGCTTTAAATTGGCAATAAATAGGTCAAATTCATAAGAAGCTATTTCACCAGTTGCCAGGAGAAAAAAATCAACATTTTTATATTCAGGGATTAAAAATCCGTCATCGCACCTGTTTGAAACAAGGTGGTACCTGCAACTTTCATCTTCATCGGTAAATACAAATACGCTGAATTGCTGAATCTCACCGGTTTTACTGTTTTTAAGGCTTAAATTGTCTGATTTTGAAAGGTTGAAGCCCAGGCTGTTGTTTATAGCCCAGCTAAGCCTGTAATCGTTTTCGTGCGAAGAAATACCGGCAACATATATTCTGGAGGAGATATCTACAGTCAACTTATGAATTTTTTTTTTCACCGGAAATGTTTTTATTCTTCAATAAATTTCAACGCCTGTTTGGCAGCATTTTGCTCCGCTTCTTTTTTTGATGCACCGATTCCTCTGCCTATTATTTCATCAACCATTATCAAATGCGAAATGAATATGGTGTGGTTATCGCTTAGTTCTTCGAAGTTAGTAAAACTCACATCTTTTTTGTTCTTTTGGCCCCATTCGATAATCCTGCTTTTAAAATCGCTTTCTGTATCCTGCAATTTACTAAGGTTAATGTGGTTCTGGATAATACGTTCGAGAACGATTTTGCGTGTATTTTTATAACCTTTGTCCACGTACAGGGCGCCTATCAATGCTTCGAGTGCATCACCATAAATTGATTTGTGGTTATCGCTGTTCAGTTTTGATTTAATGAGATTTGGAATGCCTAACTTAATGGCAATATGATTGAGGTTCTCACGGTTAACAATTTTTGAGCGCATCTGGGTGAGGAAACCTTCATCTTTATCAGGGAAGAGGTTAAAAAGGTGTTCTGCCACAATGGCATCTAATATGGCATCGCCGAGATATTCAAGTCGTTCGTTGTTAATGCTCAGGTTTTTAAAGATATTAAAAGAAATAGACTTGTGTACCAGGGCCAGTTGGTATGGCTCTCGGTTCCTGGGGATAAAACCTAAAATGTTTTTAAGTAATCTGAGAAATGTTTTTTCCGGAGGATATAAAGCTTTCTTCGGTATAAATACTGAGCCAAGCACAAATTAAGATGAATATTTTTTTACTACAACTGAACTGTTATGGCCACCAAAACCGAATGTATTGCTAAGCGCCGCGTTAACTGTTCTCTTCTGGGCTTTGTTGGTTGTAAGGTTAAGCTTCGGGTCAATTTCAGGGTCAGGGGTGACGAAGTTAATTGTTGGCGGTACAATATCGTATTTAATGGCAAGTACTGCTGCAATGGCTTCAATAGCGCCGGCTGCACCGAGCAAATGACCTGTCATCGATTTTGTTGCGCTGATATTGATATTATAAGCGTGCCCGCCAAATACTTTCAGTATGGCTTTGGCTTCGGCGCGGTCTCCCAGGGGAGTGGCAGTGCCGTGTACATTGACATAATCAATGTCTTCAGGTTTTAAGCCTCCGTCTTCAATCGCCAGTCTCATAACATTTGCAGCACCAAGCCCTTCGGGGTGTGGTTGTGTAAGATGATAAGCATCGGCAGTCATGCCACCGCCAACGAGTTCGGCATATATTCTTGCCCCGCGTGCTTTGGCATGTTCGAGTTCTTCAAGGATAATCGTACCACCGCCTTCACCCATAACAAACCCGTCACGGGAAGCGTCAAACGGCCGTGAGGCTGTTTTATAATTCTCGTTGTTTGTTGAAATTGCCTGCATGGCATTAAAGCCGCCGACACCCGGCTCGTTGATGGCTGCCTCAGAACCTCCGGACACCATTAAGTCCACTTTGCCCAGCCTTATCAGGTTGTAAGCATCAATAATGCTGTGGGTTGATGTAGCACATGCCGATACTGTTGCATAATTAGGCCCCCTGAAGTTGTACCGCATGGCTATCTGGCCTGCAGTGATATCCGGAATAATCTTTGGAATAAAGAAAGGGTTAAACCTGGGAGTGTCGTCGTTTTCCACATAGCCCCTTAATTCGGAGTAAAAAGTACCAAACCCGCCTATCCCTGAACCATAAATTACTCCAACCCTGTCATGGTCAATTTTTTCCAGGTCTATTCCCGAGTCTTTGATTGCTTCATCTGTAGCAATCATGCCAAAGATGGTAAACAAGTCAAGCCTTCGGGCCTCTTTTTTGTCGAAAAAATCTTCCGGATTCAGGTTTTTTACCTCGCAGGCAAATTTTGTTTTGAATTTTTCGGTATTAAAGCGTGTGATTAATTCGGCACCGCTGACACCATTGATTAGATTTGCCCAGTAATCCTTTACATTATTACCGAGAGGCGTAACAGCTCCTAAACCTGTAATAACTACACGCTTTAATTCCATAAAAATGAAAAATTTGTTGAAAATCCTACTTTGCGTTTTCTTCGATGTACTTAATGGCTTCGCCTACTGTTGAAATATTTTCTGCTTGATCATCGGGAATACCAATATTGAATTCTTTTTCAAATTCCATGATCAATTCAACAGTATCAAGTGAGTCTGCACCTAAGTCATTGGTGAAACTAGCTTCAGGTGTCACTTCATTTTCGTCAACTCCGAGTTTGTCAACAATAATTGCTTTTACTCTTGATGCAATGTCAGACATAATACCAAGTTTTAATTATTAATTTATTTTCGTTAATTTGAAAGTGCAAAGAAAATGCAAAATTGAAAAAAATCAAACAAAATATTATTTTTATTACTCAAAAATATGTTTTTTTATTATAAAACAATGCTTTACATTAATAAATTGTTTATAATGACCCTTATAGAATATTGAATTAATGTATCTGCCTTAATTGTTTGAAGCCGATTTTCGATAAAAATCGGTATTTTTAAGAACTAAATTCAAATTTAAAAAATGAATTGCATAAATCTTGCTGTTTTTGCATCTGGTTCGGGAACCAATGCAGAAAATTTAATTCGTTATTTTTCAGATAATTCAAATATAAGAGTTACCAGGGTGCTCACGAACAATCCGGAGGCTTATGTGCTAGAACGGGTAAAAAAATATAATATTGAAACATTGGTTTTTAATCGTGGCGAGTTTTATGAAACAGATTTAATACCCGACGATCTTAAAAAGAATGAAATTCATTGGATAATACTTGCCGGTTTTCTTTGGCTGGTACCCGACAATATTATCAAAGCCTACCCCGGCAGAATAATAAATATTCATCCTGCATTGCTGCCTAAATACGGAGGCAAAGGCATGTATGGGGATAAAGTGCACCAGGCTGTATTAGCATCAGGAGAAAAAGAGTCGGGAATTACCATACATTATGTGAACAACGAGTACGATAAAGGCAATATTATATTTCAGGCCAGGTGCAAGACCCACTCTTCCGACACTGCCAAAACACTGGCAGAAAGGGTTCATGACCTTGAGTATAAACACTATCCCGGGGTGGTTGAAAAAATTATCAATAAAGAATTGACTTTACAATCAGAATGAATCAAGCTGCCTGATGATTATGTTCTTCACAGAGTCAAAAGCTGCCCTGTTCTCTTCTTTTACCGGGTCAACCGATGGGGCTTCAACTTTAAGCGGATCAACAGGAACATTGTTTTTATAAAACCTGAAATCAAGATGGGGACCTGTAGATAAGCCTGAGCTACCTACAAAACCTATCACATCTCCCTGCTTTACAAAGCCCCCGCTGGCTACCCCTTTGCCATAACTGCTAAGGTGCAGGTAAGCGGTGGAGTATATGCTGTTATGCCTGATTTTGACCATCTTGCCCGCCTGGCCCTGGTAACCCATTTTTATAATTTTGCCATCGCCGATGGCCACCACAGGTGTGCCTATAGGTGCAGCATAATCAACCCCATGATGTGGACGACGGATTTTAAGTATCGGGTGCAGACGGCTGTGTGAAAATTTTGAACTAATGCGCGAAAACCTGAGAGGGGCCTTGAGAAAAGCCTTCCTGAGGCTGTTTCCGTCTGTATTAAAATAACTTTCGGTACTGTCTTGTGTGAAAGGTATTGCATAGTATTCCCTGTTCATGTGCCTGAAATAGGCAGCATCTATTTTTTCGATCCCTACCAAAACGGTATCTGCATAGATTTCGTTGTAAATAACCCTGAAACTGTCACCTACCTGTAACCCGAAGAAATCAATTGTCCACGCGTAAATTTCCGACAGTTCTATGGCCACCATAGGGGGTATATCGGCATTTTTCATCGCGTTCCAAAGCGAACTTTCGATAATTCCGGCAGCCATCTTTTTAATTGCTTTTACTTCTTTCTGTCTGATATCAATTCTGAGACTGTCGGTAAAATCGAAAAAAACATACTCTACCGGGGTGTGCTCATAAACAAAGTACCTAAGCTGATAAAGCGTATCTGTGCTGAGAAAAGCCGTGAAGTCGTTACCTGCCTTTATCTTTCTTAAATCGAATGTTTGCCGGCCGTTAAGGATTAACCTGTTAATGCTTCCTTCGGGCAGGTTAAACTGTTTTAATATCTGAACAAGGTTCTGGTTTTGTTTTACTTTTCCCTTTTCAATAAAAAAAGAATCCGCAGGCAAGTCATATAGCAGGTTTTCAGGAATGCTTTCGGTTTTCAACGAGTCGGCCCTGGCTTCGATGGTTATATCTGCTGTTTTTTTCACTACTAACATATAAAGCAATATTAATACTGCAACAGCAAGTAAAGGAATTATATACCACAACAATTTCTTCATCGGTTTATGTTTTTCTTTAGTTTACAGCACTGCATTTTTTCAGGAATTATCCTACAACAATATTGATGATTTTTTTCGGAACAATAATCACTTTTTTCACCTGCTGTCCGGTAATCCATTTTTGAGCTGTTTCATGTTCAAGCACTGCTGTTCTTATTTCATTTTCAGTTATATCAACTGGCAGAGGTAGTTTAAATCTTAGCTTACCGTTTATAGAAACAGGATAATCATATGTATGCTCCACAAGGTATTTTTCATCGTATAGAGGAAAAGGCTCGTAGGCCAGGGTATCTTTGTTGCCATAGCCCTGCCATATCTCTTCTGCCAGGTGCGGTGCAAATGGTGCCAGGCATTTGATGAAATTCATCGCAGTATTCATGGTAACTTTTCCTGCTTTCATGCAGTGATTGGTGAATTCCATCATTTTTGAAATGGCGGTGTTGAAGCGAAGGCCTTCAATGTCCGACTGCACCTTTTTTATGGTCTGGTGCAGCATCTTCAGCGTTTCGGGATTTTCTTCACCTTCAGTAATGATTGAAGTCTCGCCGAAAAATTTGCAAACCCTTGACAGGAAACCGAAAACTCCTTTCACCCCTGTTTCTGTCCAGGGTTTGGTTGCCTCGAGCGGTCCCATGAACATTTCATAGAGCCTGAGTGAATCAGCACCATATTTTTTCACCACATCGTCGGGGTTCACCACATTTTTCAGGGTCTTAGACATTTTTGCCACAATCTGCTGAAGTTCTTCGCCGGTGATCTTAGACCAGTATTTTCCATCGCGTTCCTCAACTTCATCGCTTGGTACTTTTGAGCCCGATTTGGTTTCATAGGCAAAAGCCAGTATCATGCCCTGGTTGAAAAGTTTGGTGTAGGGTTCGTTGGTTGAAACAATACCCAGATCGAAAAGAACTTTATGCCAGAAACGGCTGTAAAGCAGGTGCAGTACGGCATGTTCAGCACCGCCTATATACAGGTCAACCGGCATCCAGTATTGTTCATTTT
Source organism: Bacteroidales bacterium (assembly GCA_046485045.1). Lineage (GTDB taxonomy): Bacteria > Bacteroidota > Bacteroidia > Bacteroidales > UBA10428 > JAFGPL01. Next base: position 27,659 of record JAWOHT010000096.1, on the reverse strand, counting down.
CTTGTGAAAAGGGTTTTTCATTATTGTGGGGGTCAACATATCGCAGGTAATACCAGCACGAACCGGCCCATTGCGGCATGGTGTTTGTCTCGCGTCGCCCTTTGCGGTTTTTGGGGCCATACCTGCCTTCGTAATCGGTATATTCGAGCCACTCACCGGCATTGGCAAGCGGAGATTCACCCTTTTCACCAGGCTGATATTTTTCCAGCCCTGGCAGTACTAACGGAAGCTCATCATCGTTAAGCACAGATATTTCACCATCTTCCCAGTGGATAACAGGAAAAGGTTCGCCCCAGTAACGTTGTCTGCTGAATAACCAGTCGCGCAGTTTATAATTCACTTTTGATTTGCCGATTCCTCTGTTTTCGAGCCATTCGGTGATCAGGGCAATTCCATGTTCCTTATTCATACCATTGATATCAATGCCTCTTGCGCCATCCGAAGAGTTGATATATACCCCGTCCTCTGTCCAGCATGCTTCCCCGGCCAGCACCATTTTCCTTAGTTCTGAATCTGTGGTGGCAGGGTCCATGATAGGGATAACGGGTAAACCAAATTTCCGGGCGAACTCAAAGTCGCGCGTGTCATGCGCGGGAACAGCCATGATAGCTCCTGTTCCGTATCCTGTAAGCACATAGTCGGCCACCCAGACAGGTATTTTTTTACCGTTAACAGGGTTTATGGCATATCTACCGGTAAATTCACCGGTTTTATCTTTTGCAAGGTCTGTTCTGTCAAGGTCTGATTTCAGAGAGGCAGCCTGAATGTACTGTTTTACTATTATATCATATCCGGGCAATATTATTTTGCCAAGCAATTCATGTTCGGGGGCTATTACCATATAAGTAGCGCCAAACAGTGTGTCGGGCCTGGTGGTGAAAACCTTCAGGGTTAATTTTTCTTCGGTGCCTTCTATTACAAAATCTACCTCGGCCCCGGTTGACCGTCCAATCCAGTTGCGCTGCATCTCTTTTACGCTTTCGGGCCATTCGGTAAGTTCATCAAGACCTTTGAGCAGGCGTTCGGCATAAAGTGGTATTTTCAGCATCCACTGTTTCAGGTTTCTGCGTTCAACTTCCCTGCTGCCGCACTTTTCATGCGAGCCGTCATTAAGAATTTCTTCGTTGGCACATACAATTTTACACTTGTTGCACCACCATACCTGGGCATCATCGTAATAAGCAAGTCGCTTACTGTCCTGATATGCCCGTACCTCTTTTGCACCTTTCTGTATAATCTCACCAGGTATTTCCAGCTCATCAATTTTCCTCCCTTTTTGAAGCTTCTCATCAAACCAGGTATTGTATAGCCTTGAAAAAATCCACTGTGTCCACTTGTAATAGTTAATGTCGGTAGTGTTTATCTCCCTGTCCCAGTCGTAACTAAGCCCGAGCAACTTTATCTGCCTGCGGAAAGTATCACAGTTTTTATTAGTGATTACTGCGGGATGTGTGCCTGTTTGAATCGCGTATTGTTCAGCAGGCAGGCCAAAAGCATCCCATCCCATCGGGTGCAAAACATTAAACCCCATCATGCGTTTATAACGACATACAATATCTGTGGCAGTGTATCCTTCAGGATGCCCTACATGCAAACCGCTCCCCGAAGGATACGGAAACATGTCAAGTACATACATCCGCTTTTCTTTCGGATACGAAGGGTCTTCGGTTGACCTAAAGGTTTTGTTTTCTTCCCAGAATTGCTGCCATTTTCTTTCTATTTCAGCGAAATTGTAGTCCATTATATTTCAATATTGTTTTTATACTTCTTCAGAATTGACAAAAGTATAAAATATTGTAAAAATTCAAATTTGCGTTTAGTGTTAAATATCTTATTGTTTTGCATGGAACAAAAGAACAATGATTTTATATATTTTTACACTTTTGATTTAACCACTTTTAAATTGAACAGGGAAAGAGAATTAAAAATTGCCTCGTGGGCCGGCATTATTGGCAATGCGATTCTTGCAGTATCAAAAATGGCTGTGGGCCTCATCTCAGGTAGTCTTGCTGTTGTAGCCGATGGAATAGATTCGATGAGCGATATCCTTGCCTCTGTTATTACCCTTATCGCGGCACGTGTATTGTCAAGACCACCGGACATAAGGTTTCCTTATGGTTACGGTAAGGCCGATACCATCGCTACCAAAGCACTTTCATTTATCATTTTATTTGCAGGCGCACAGCTTGCTATTTCAACCATAAGTAAACTGGCTGAAGGCACTGTTACCGAAGTTCCCTCAAAAATCGCGATCGGCATTACAGTGTTTTCAATTGCTGGAAAGCTCATACTTGCATGGCATCAGAAATCAGTAGGGAAAAAAACCGGCAGCGGTATGCTCATAGCCAATGGACGTAACATGCAGAACGATATTCTAATCTCGTCGTCTGTTCTAATCGGGCTGCTCCTGACATATATTTTAAGAATTCCTCTTATCGACCCGATAATTGCCCTGCTGGTAAGTGTCTGGATACTTAAAACCGGGATTCAAATCTTTATGCAATCGAATGTAGACCTGATGGACGGAACACAGGATTGTACAATTTACAATAAAATATTTTCTGCCATAGAACGTGTTGAAGGTGTTCATAATCCGCACAGGGTGCGCACAAGAAAAATTGGTGATAAAATTATGGTTTCGGCAGATATTGAGGTTGATGGAAACATTCCGCTTAGCAAAGCCCATGAAATAGCCCACGAAGTTGAGAAGAGCCTGAAAAACCAGATAGACAATATTTTCGACGTTGCCATACATGTTGAGCCAATAGGAGATGCCATTTCAGAAAAGAAAATTGGCCTTTCTCGTGAATCTATTTCAGGTTAGCATTGTTATTTATATTCATTATAAATAATTAAATTTGTTAAAAAAATAATGATGCAGATTCACCACGCCATGCAGATGGCTGACATTATCCATCTTAATTATTCGCTGCTGGAAGTAATTTCGCGGTTTGATATAAGACTTGGGTTTGGGAACAAAACCATCGGAGAAGTATGCAGGGAACAAGGTACAGATGTGAATTTTTTTCTTGAAATAGTGAATTCTTTTCACGATCCCGAATATTTTCCCGATAAAGAACTGCAAAACTTTAAGCTTACCGATATTGTAAATTACCTTAAGAAAACCCATAAGTATTACCTTGATGTTAAAGTGCCGCAGATTGAATCTTTTATGCAGGTACTCCTCAAAAATTCAAATAATAGAAACCGTGAAGGCCTCGAACTTATCAACCGTTTTTTTCTTGATTACAAACACGAGCTTATTGCCCATATTGAACATGAAGAAGATCATGTATTCTCATATGTGCTTGAAGTAGAAAAAGCTTTTCTAACCAAAAAATTTGAGAAACAGGTTGCTGAAAAAATAAAAACCTATTCGATAGATGATTTTGCCGATGAGCACGACAATGTAGAGGATAAGTTGTTTGATTTGAAAAATATTATAATCAGGTACCTCCCGCCGGTTAAAGATGTCTTTGTCTGTAACAATATCCTCACCGAACTATTCAGGTTTGAGAAAGATTTAAACAACCATACCCGTATCGAAGACAAAGTGCTGGTTCCCAAAGTAAGGGTAATGGAAAAAGCAATATTGGGCAGAATTAAAATAAAATGAAAGACATCTTTATTATAGAACGTTCTTTTTTGATACGGTCTGCCTTGCATAAGCTCATAGCAGAAAACTTTGACCATTACAGGATTCACGAAATGATGTCGGTGAGGGAATTTATGTCTTTTAAAGGCAGCAGAAATAATGCGGTAATAATCATCAACGAATGCCTGTCTACCGAAAAAGATGAAAAAGATCTGGCACGGTTAATATTACAAGAGTCCTGTATTGTAAGGATAAGTTGTAATAAAGTTACCGGCATAAAAAGTAAAGAGGTTATATTTATTGATGAAGAGCCCTTTTCAATTTTGGCTAAGCTTAAAAAACTGATTGAGACAGGCCCTGAACCCAAAATAAGAGGTAGCAGCACAAAAATTTTAAGTGGCAGGCAAACGGATATTCTTAAATATGTAGCCTTGGGCCTTACAAACCGTGAAATTGCCGACAAACTTTTCTTAAGCGCCCATACGGTAATCACCCACAGAAAAAACATTTCGGCCAAGCTTGGCATTAAAACTATTGCAGGGTTTACTGTTTATGCCTTGTTGAATAAGATAATTTTGCCTTCGGATATTGGTTTCAATTAATGAATTATCTTTGTTTACTATTTAAGATTCAAGACTGATGTTTTTCTTCGGAAGCGGAAGCGCCATATTACCCTACGTGTTTTACCTTCTCCTGATATGGGGTTTGTTTTTTGTAAACGGGTTGGTTCACCATTCTTTGAAGTACCAGAAAAACAAGGGTATTGCCACAGGTGTTTTGCATGAAGCTTCTATGACGAATGCAAAGGATGATGCTTTTTATTATTCCGGTAATTCTGCAAAAAAACCGGTAAAAAACGCTATACATCCTCAAAAGGATTATTATATAACTGTACTTGTGCCTTTGCCCGAAAATGGTTTTAACGATAGCGGGGGCTATGGTTACTGCCTGCAAGGTAGTGTGTCTTTAAGGGCGCCCCCGTTATAATACCTCTTTCCTGTAAATTCTTGCAACCAGTTTGTACCTTTATTATTAATATAAAACTTATTTTAATGAAAAATATATTCATTTTGTTTTTTATTCTATTGCTTGTAGTATCCTGTGAAAAGGAAACCAATAGTCCGGCCATAAAGGATCTCTCTCTTTCTATGGGTGCAGGTTACATAAATGATGTCTATTACAGTTTTGAAGAAGACAAAACACTGTCAGTTAACCGCACCAACTGGGACATAGCCTTCGGGACTTATGTAATGAGCCCGTCAATTATAATTAACAGCGGTAACGGGGTACAATTGTATGAAGTGTCAAAAGACACCTCCGATTATTACAATCCGATAGATACCAATGGTATGGCCTCACATGAAACCCTTCAGAATTCACTCGGTTCATGGGATGTGGGTGCATTCAGCGCCAATATGGGCGGCGGTTTTAATTTCGGTTGGGGCATTTACAACCATAACTCGAAAAATGTCAACGGCGCTGCTCTTTATCTCGTAAAGCTTGCCGACAACTCGGTGAAGAAAATATTTATCCGTCAGAAAAACGGTTTCGAAAACAAAGTGTATTTTCTTTTTGCCAATATAGATGGTTCAGATGAACATTTGGTGGCCCTGGCCAATAATGCCTACACCGGCAAAGAGTACGTATTTTATTCTCTTAAAGATAATGCTGTGGCTGATCGTGAGCCTCTCAGGGAAGACTGGGATTTATTGTTTACCAAATATTTCGATACGCAGATCAGTTACCTTGTTACCGGGGTGTTGTCGAAGCCGGGCGTGAAGGTTGCAAAAGTATCGGGTGTTACTCCTTCGGAAGCCGATACGGCGAATGCCACATTTGTTTCAACTGTAGCCCCTATTGGATATGACTGGAAGCAGTTTGACATGCAAACAAATACTTTCACCATTGCCGACGATGTCAGCTATTTTGTTAAAACTACCCAGGGCAATGTTTATCAACTATATTTCTCGAAATTCGAAGGAGCAGCAACAGGTAATCTGGGTTTCTCAAAAAAGAAGATAAAGTAAACTGCAAATACTCCAGTTGTGGCTTTTAATATAAGAGTAATAACCATAGTCTTATACCTTGTACCCTTTGTCGCTTCGGTTGCCCAGGATAAGTGCTACCGTATAAGGGACAAATATTCAGGTGAGCCGGTATGCTTTGCAACACTGAAGCTTCGAAGTGAGGGCAAAACCATGAATATCCTTTCAGACAAAGAGGGTAAATTCTGTATAGATATCTCATGGCCGGTTTATTTAGAAATTTCGGGTACCGGGTATAAGACTTTGAACGATACGCTCCTACAGGAATCCGGTGATCAAATCGAACTTGTCCCGGATATTTTTGGTATTGAAGAAGTTGTGATAACCGGGCAGATTACTCCCCGCAAGTGCGATCAATCGGTTTATAAAGTTACCCTGCTTTCAAAAAAAGACATCGAGCAAAAAGCTGCTGTAAACCTTTCTGGATTGCTGATGAATGAGCTTAACCTCAATCTCATGCAACAGGCAGCTCTCGGACGTACACTTACCATCAGGGGGCTTGGGGGTGAGCATATTAAAATTCTGTACAATGGGATGCCTTTATCGGGGCGGCAATTAGGTATTATAGACCTTGATCAGATAGGCATACACCATGCCGACCACATTGAAATTATCGAAGGGCCCATGTCGGTGATATACGGGAGCAACGCGCTTGGAGGCGCCATAAATATTATTTCGCAATCTGGTACTGAAGAAAAAATGAAAGCAGAAGCCGGAATGAATTATGAGACTGCAGGTGTTTATAATATGAACCTGAACCTTTTCTATGGATTAAAGAAACATAGCTTAGGACTGAATGTTGCACGTAATTTCTTCGCCGGCTTCAATCCAGATAAAAATTCCAGGTTTGATGTCTGGAAACCGAAACTTCAATACATGCCCGGTGTGAATTATGCCTACAGTGGGAATAAACTTCGTGCCGATGTGGTAATTGATTTTTTGCATGAAGAGCTGCGTGACAAAGATTCACTTTCTGCCGCCAATCTATTCGAAGAAGCAGACGACAGGTATTATTTTACCAAACGGCTCAATACAGGTTTAAACCTGGTATACCGGCTTGCACCAGATTCTAAAATCACAGCTCAAACAGGATTCTCGATGTATAACAGGATAAAGAATTCTTATCATATCAATCTGGTAAACCTTGAAAAAAATTTAATCGCCGATTCTTCGATGCACGATACCACCCAATTCAGAATGATTTCTGAAAGAATCACCTGGTCGGGAAATCTTAAAGGCATTGAGTTTATTACAGGTGCCGATATAAATTATGAATATGGGCATGGTAAGCGATTGAACGGCATAAAACGCATAGGTGATTTTGCTTTGTTTTCAAGCCTGATATGGGACATACTTCCCGGGTTGCAATTTCAACCCGGGTTGAGACTCGGTTATAACACTCGTTATAACCAGCCTTTGGTCTATTCTTTCAACCTTAAATACAGCCAGGCAGGATTAAGACTCAGGGCATCTCTTGCCAAAGGGTTCAGGACACCTTCACTTAAAGAGCTTTACATGGAATTCCTCGACCAGAACCACAGGGTATTTGGCAATCAGGACCTGAAAGCCGAAACAGCCCTGAACTATTATCTTTCGGCATCATATAATTATTCTGCCCGGCGGCTACAGCTTGATCTTGCCTGCGACCTTTTTCTGGTGCGGATAAAAAACAAAATTGATTTTTTATTTGATTACGCCCAGAATGGAATTCTTGAGTCTGCAACCTATTTTAACTTACCGGGGAGTTTTTATCAGACCAAAGGCATTTCAATGAATGCAGGGGTTTCATTCACAGATATTGTTTTTGTAAAAACGGGAATGGCCCTAACCGGTATATCGGCACTTGACAATCGCCTGAAAACAGATTATACCCCTGATTTTACGTCCAACATTCAATATAACCTGCACAGGAAATATCTCAGCCTTATAGTCTATTATAAATTCACAGGTAAGAAATATTTCTATAAAAGCAATATCGGCAGTTCCGAAACAGGTTTGAATATAACCGAAGAGTATATTGATCCTTATCATAATATTGATTTAACTGTTACAGGACGGTTTATTAATCAATCTCTGCGGATTTCCTGCGGATTTAAGAACATACTGAATAACATTACTGTATTTTCTACCACCACCGGTTCGTTTCATGGTTTAAGCAACAGCCAGATGCCGGTTGGATGGGGAAGGACCTTTTTTATCAGGGTGAATTACATCCTTAAAAGTAAATCATCATGAAAAGATATTTTTTTATTGGTTTGATCATAACAGCACTATTTGCAGCGTGCTTTGAAGAAGACAGTAAGGTGCCCCCCTATCCCGGACTTGTTTCAACCATTGACCATGATATCACATTTTACCAGAGTTATTTTGATTTTGAAACGAACAGCGTTGTCAAAATACACCATCGCGGTGAATGGGACATGGCATTCGGGTGCGATGCCAGTTCGTGGCATGTAAGAATCAACTCTGGCAATGAAATGTTTGTTTTCAGGTCGGCACTAATTGATTTAAACGAACCGTACAATATTACCGGTAACGAAGAATGGCTGTATGACAATCCTTCAGGATGCGCCGATTCCTCCGCAGTGGGGGCCTGGTGCAACAGTGCACTATACCCCTGTATATCAAACAACAAGATTTATGTAATGGCAGAAAAAGGGGTACAGGGCTATCGTGAATATATAAGATTTCAGATGATTTCTGCCGATTCATCGGGTTATCAGATTCAATACCGTAAGCCTGCTGAACCTGCTATATGCCAACTTTATATACTTAAAAACGATTCTTTTAATTTTACATATTATAGCTTTAAAGACGAAATACAAAAAAATACTGAACCCCTTAAAAACACCTACGACATTGTTTTTATGCCATATTACGAACTTGTCTACGGAATTGTGGCATTCCCGATGCCTTACCTGGTAAGGGGGACATTGCTGAATACCAATGGCGCCGAAGCCTGTATGCAAGAAAATGTAAACTTTGAAAATATTGACTATGGGCAGGTATTATCAGCAGATTTTGAAGCCAGACAAAATATCATCGGGTGGGACTGGAAAGATGTTAACATTGATTTTTCAGGTGGAACAGCAACATATAATATTAAAACCAACCGGGTTTACATTGTAAAATCTGTTGAAGGCAATTACTTCAAACTACGCTTTTTGAGTTATAAACTCGAAGGCAGCTATGGATATCCGCGATTTGAATTCAGGTTGATATCCCCCTGAATTTTTGATACTTTTAAGAACCAAAAGTAGAAACTTCGAAAATTTTTGTATTAAAACTTTGTTACTACGATTTCTGTCGTATATTTGTACGACAGAAATCGTAGTAATATGACAATCAAAGTTCAGAAACCAACAGCAGCAGAACTCGAAATACTGCAAATACTGTGGGAAACCAATCCGGAAACTGTGAGGTTTGTCCATGAGCAAATAAACCGGAATAAAAATGTGGGTTATACCACCACCCTTAAAATTTTGCAGAACATGGCTGCAAAAAAGTTGGTGACAAGGAAGCAGAAGGGCAGGGTCCATCTTTACATTCCTCTTTTAAAGAAAGAAGAAACCCGCGAAATATTGCTCAACAAATTTCTTGATGCAGCGTTTGGAGGTTCTGCCTCGTCTTTGGTGATGCAGGCTTTAGGAAACAATCGTGCAACCCTTGAGGAATTAAAGCAAATAAAAGCATACATCCAAAAACTGGAGGGAAACAAATGAACCAATTTATCGAAAATATATTACCCTTGTCTTTGGTTGAGCCATTAGGCCATATGATTATTCATTCGCTGTGGCAGGGCGCAGTGGTTTCGCTAATAATGGGGCTGATGCTGCTTTTTACCCGGAAATTCAGCGCGAAAAGCCGCTATTTTATTGCTGTTGCCCTTTTTGTAACGATGCCGGTTATTTCGGCATTTACATTTGTAAAGTACTATACTGCTGGTAAAAAAGCTTTAACCGAATCTGCGGTTTATATTGAATCTAAGCATGTACAGCAGGTTAATAAAAATATTACTACTGGTAAAACCCAAACCAGTCTGGCCGTGGGTTTACCGGTTGAGAAAGAGTTTACACTAAAAACTTTCCGTAGCTATTTTTCACAGAACATTCCGGCGATTGTTACAGTCTGGTTGCTCGGCATGCTGTTTTTCATGCTGAAGTTTCTTGGCGCACTGGCTTACACGCAACGATTAAAACATTATCGCACACAATTGGTTAGCAAACAATGGCAGGAAACTTTTGAAAAATTATGCCACAGGCTTAAAGTTTCAAACACCGTGAAAATTCTTCAGTCAACAATGATTAAAGTGCCTTTGGTAATCGGGTTTTTCAGGCCGGTTATACTTATACCCGTAACAGCTTTTACCGGTTTATCGGCAAAAGAACTTGAAATGATCATTATGCATGAACTTGCGCACATCATCAGGCGTGATTACATTGTAAACATTTTGCTGTCGCTTGTTGAGATCATCTTTTTCTTTCATCCTGCTGCCTGGTGGATGTCGAAAACCATTCGCACAGAGCGTGAAAACTGTTGCGACGACATTGCCATCGAAGAATCGGGTGATTCGATAAGTTTTGCAAAGGCATTGGTCAATTTTCAGGAACAGTTTTTAATGAAAGAAAAATTAGCCATGACCATAAGTGGAAATGAAAACAGTTTATTCAAACGTATCAAACGATTATTAAACCAACCAAACATGAAAACAAATTTTAACGAGGGATTTACCGCATCCTGCATCATTTTTGCAGGGGCCCTCATCATGATGTTCTCTACCGGTATGTCAGAGAATATAAGCAGGGAGAAAACTGCGGGGACCCTCCTTCAGAAAAAAAACAGAACGGTAAGAAGTGTTGAAGATACTGCCGGGGTGGCGTCACAAGGCAAAAATGCCAAGGTAATGCCCGAAGATATGCTGATGGACCTTGAAAACAAAAGCAAAGAGACTACAGAACCGCAAGGCGATAAAGATAAAAATGATCTTACCCGCGATTCTTACCAGGCAAAATCAAGCGGGGACGAGCAAATGCTTGAAGAGGAAATCATTCGGGGGGTGGAAACCGGGCTTGACGAGATGGATATTGATGCGATTGTAGATGAAGCCGTGAAAGGAGCTGAGGCAGGCGTAAACCACATAGACCTGAATTTAATTGTAAATGAAGCCCTGCAAGGTATTGACGCAGGCCTTGAAGCCATTGATGCAAAAGCAATTTCAACCGAAATACTGTATGGTATCCGAACAGCGATTGAAGAGACCGATCTCAACCTTATTACAGGCGAGATACTTTCAGGGGTAAGGCTTGCTCTTAAAGAAATCAATTTCAACAATATTATAGAAAACCAGATTGCTTCTGGTGTAAATGCTGAAATAAGCAGGGGAAATGACGAACACCTAAATCTGATAAAACAAGGGCCGGGTGTATGGAACAAATGGAGAAGTGAACATCCTGATAAAATGCCCGATCTGAGAGGAGCAATGTTGTCTGATGCCAATCTTACTTCTGTTGATTTTCGTTATGCTTTACTTGATAATGCCAATCTTGGTGAAGCATATCTCGACTGGGCAAATCTTGAAAATGCAAGCCTGAGATATGCAATACTCAAAGAAGCATCTCTGAATGGCGCAAAGTTTCAGGGTGCCGATCTTACCGGCGCCGATCTTAAAGAGGTAAACTTAAGCGGGCAGAATCTCAGGCGTGTGTTTTTCAATTATGCAAATTTGAAAGAAGCTGATTTAAGCCTTGCAGATTTAAGAGATTGCGACCTTAGCAATTCAAATCTTCGTGAGGCCGACCTCACCAAGGCCGATCTGAGAGGGGCAAACCTGAAATTTGCCGATTTAAGTGAGGCTAAACTGACGGGGGCAAACCTCGAAGGTGCGATTGCAGACAGGTATACCCTTTTTCCCGAAGGATTTGACCCCATAAAAGAGAAGGTTGATTTTCAATACTGAATTATTAGGGGCCTCTCCTGTATTATTAACAATTACAATCTGCGCCACTCTGAAATTTTTGCTGCCTGTTTAAAAATAAAAAAACCATTCCTTTTAGAGAATGGTTTTTTATTTGTGCCCTTAATAGAATCTTAATAGGAAAATTGATATTTCCTTCTCAACTCTTTTTGATAATAAGAGATTTTACCTTCAAGCTCAATAATTTCATTTCTGAGTTTGGTGGTATCGCTGCCTTCATTTTCCAGTTCGCGAATGAAGCGTTTGTTGATGATAATCTTCTTTTGACATTCGTAAATGCTGGAAATTAAACCCTTAATATTATATTTTACATCAAGCATAGTTGGTAGTTTTTGTTTGTGCTTAATTTCTGCTGTAAAAATACAGAATCTCATAGGTCATAACAATAATATTGATATGATGTTCATTACCGTGATAAGGTGATCCATATCATCTGCAGGATGCTTAATCAATTACAGCCTTATATCACTGATTTTCTGTAAACAACCTTGTACAACAAAACTTATAAACATTAGACATAAAGGATATCTGTTTTGTTAACAATTCCGGTATTAAATTCAAGATTCAAAGAACAAAATCACTTTTTGTTTATACTCATCCTGCAAATATACAACCTTAAGTATTGTAAATGTGATAAATAATTCTTAAAAATATATTAAAAAAATGTTAATAAAAGTTAATCTGCATTAATCGTACCATTTCTTAGGAATGAATAATGCAGGAAACCCTGAATGAACTTGTTTACACAGGCATATTCAGGATTTTACTTCAGGATTTTTGTGGGAACCATCACAAAAAGGCTTGTTTTTAGACCTCCCGCACCTGCATAAATACAGCTCGTCGTGATTATTGCCCACATGGCCGGAGGAATCTTTGAATGAGAATATGCCCTTGATATGGGCTGGCCCGTTTTCAACGATGTATATTTCAAAAAGCTGTTCGTCGTTCATAATCTCATTATTTTCCGGTGAATCCAATTTTTCTGTGGGTACCATCGCAAAAAGGCATCTGCAATGATCCTCCGCACCTGCAGATAGAAACCATTTTCATTTTTCTGTATTCAGATCCGTCAGGGCCAAACACTTTAAAGTTGCCTTTGACAATAAGCGGGCCGTCTTTCATTACCCTAACTTCATTTTCTGTTTCAGGAGTGGTCTGCCGGGGAGGTTCTTCAGTTAGGTTTTTATTATACTTATAGGTCAATGCTTCGGTCGGGCACAAGTCAACAATTCTTATAATCTCTTCGGTTGATGCCCCGTTCATGTTCACCCAGGGCCGTTTTCTTGGGTTGAATACTTCAATAAGTTCTTTATAACAGGTGGTGGCATGGATACATTTGTTTGGCTTCCAGAAAACTGTAATTTCTCCGTTTGTATATTGTCTGTCGTTTGATCCTGAATAATCGCTGTCGAAAAATGCCATGATGAAAGGTTTTTGTAAAATTACAAAATTATATTGTCACGATTTCGCAGGTTACATAAAAACCCGATTTTATTAAATAAGGGGAAGTACCTGCCGGGTGTTTAACAATATTTACTTAAAAAGAAATTCGATGTTTCTTTTCAAACCTGAATACTTTGTCCTTTTCACTGCTGATCGCTCAAACAAATGGTTGTATTTTTCTTCGGTAAGGTTTTGCCAATCTTCCTTTTTCATTTCCAGAAGTTCGTTTTCGGGAATAAACTCAGGAACATTGTGAAAGGGGGCCTTCCTGTTCCATGGGCATACATCCTGACAGATATCGCACCCAAAAACCCTGTTCTGCATTTTTTGAGTGAAAATTTCAGGTATTGGCTCTTTGTTTTCTATGGTAAGATAAGAGATGCATTTACGGGCATCAATAACCTTCGGACGAATAATAGCGCGTGTAGGACAATTATCCAAACATTGCGAACAGCTACCACACATTTCTTTTATGGGTGTGTCATATTCAAGTTCAACGTTTAGAAATACCGAACCTATAAAAACAAAAGAGCCCCATTTTGGCGAGATAAGCATTGAATTTTTCCCGATCCACCCCAGACCTGCCCTGGCAGCCAAAGCCCTTTCAAGCACAGGCGCCGAGTCAACAAACACCCTGCCGTTAGTCCCTTGGATGATATTTTGTATATACTGAAGCAGAAGCCTGAGTTTTTTTTTCATTACATGGTGGTAATCTTTGCCAAAAGCATATACAGAGATTACCGGTGCTAAGGGGCTTGCCTGTATGGTACCCGTATTATAGCTTAACAATACTGTGATGATTGATTTCGTGCCGGGCACCAATTGAGCAGGGTCTATTCTCTTATCAAAATAGTTTGACATGTATCCCATGCCGGCATGCAGTTTTTTATCAAGCCATGATTTAAGGTGTATTTCATCGGTTTTTAAAGGCTCAGCAAAGGCAATGCCACATGCATTAAAACCCAGGCGTAAGGCTTCGGATTTTATCTGTTTGGTATATTTTTCTCCCTGCATATTCATATTATGCTGAGAAAATCAAAAGATGGGCAACCGGGGTTACAGCTTTTTCTTAAATTCTTTAATTTCGTAACCTTCAATAATATCACCGACTTTTATATCGTTAAAATTGGTAATGTTCAGTCCGCATTCAAGACCGCTGACTACTTCTCTTGAATCGTCTTTAAAACGTTTCAGTGAGCCAAGTTCACCGGTATAAACCACGATGCCTTCACGGATAATCCTTACCTTGGTATCGCGTCTTATTTTGCCTTCCTTGACCATACAACCGGCGATAGTACCCACTTTGGTTATTTTAAAGGCTTCAAGCACTTCTAATGTAGCAACGATTTCTTCTTTTATTTCGGGTGATAACATACCTTCCATAGCAGACTTCACTTCGTTGATAGCGTCATATATAATTGAGTAGAGCCTTATTTCTATCTCTTCTTTTTCTGCCAGTCTTCTTGCCTGCATTGACGGGCGTACCTGGAAACCTACGATAATCGCGTTCGATGCGGCAGCAAGCAGCACATCGCCCTCTGATATCTGCCCAACGGCTTTATGAATTATATTCACTACTATTTCGTCGGTTGATAGTTTGATTAGCGAATCAGAAAGCGCTTCAACCGAACCGTCCACATCACCTTTTACAATTACATTCAACTCCTGGAAGTTGCCGATTGCTATACGGCGGCCAATTTCATCGAGGGTGATATGTTTCTGCGAACGTAATCCCTGTTCACGCTGCAAAAGGCTGCGTTTGGTTGCAATTTCTTTGGCTTCGCGTTCGTTCTCCATAACATTAAATTTGTCGCCAGCCTGGGGTGCACCGTCAAGACCAAGTATCATTACGGGTGATGAAGGCCCTGCCTCATCAATTTTCTTTCCCCTTTCGTTGAACATGGCTTTTACTTTACCGGTATGGGTACCTGCAAGTACCATATCGCCAATATGAAGCGTACCTGCCTGCACAAGCAGGGTTGCAATATATCCCCTGCCCTTGTCAAGCGAAGATTCAATTACAGCGCCAATGGCACGTTTAACCGGATTGGCTTTAAGTTCAAGCAACTCGGCTTCGAGAAGCACTTTTTCAAGAAGTTCTTCAACGTAGAGGCCGTTTTTGGCTGAAATTTCGTGAGACTGGTATTTGCCTCCCCAATCTTCAACCAGAATATTCATGTTTGCAAGGGCTTCTTTGATTTTTTCGGGATTGGCTTCGGGCTTGTCAATTTTATTGATGGCAAACACCATAGGAACTCCGGCGGCCTGGGCATGATTGATGGCCTCAATGGTTTGTGGCATCACCCCGTCGTCGGCAGCCACCACAATTATGGCCACATCGGTAATCTGTGCTCCACGTGCCCGCATTGCAGTAAATGCTTCGTGACCTGGGGTATCAAGAAAAGTGATTTTCCTGCCACCGGGGAGTTCTACATTATAAGCACCAATATGTTGTGTGATGCCTCCGGCTTCACCGGCGATCACATTGGCGCTTCTTATGTGGTCGAGAAGTTTGGTCTTACCGTGGTCAACATGCCCCATAACAGTAACTATAGGCGGACGGGGATGTAATTCCTCTTCTTTATCCTCTTCTTCTTTGATAGATTCCTGCAACTCAACACTTACAAATTCAACCTTAAAATCGAACTCGTCGGCAACAAGCGCCATGGTTTCGGCATCGAGCCTTTGGTTGATTGAAACAAACAACCCCATGTTCATACAGGTTGAAATAACTTCTGTAGCAGGCACCTTCATCATATTTGCCAGTTCATTTACCGAAATAAATTCAGTAACTTTAAGTATGTTAATATCGTGGAGGCGTTGTTCTTCTTCGGCCTGCAGCTTCTGGCTTATGATTTCACGTTTTTCGCGACGGTATTTCGATCCTTTTGATTTTCCTTTTGGCGCAAGGCGCGACATGGTATCTTTGATCTGCTTGTCTACCTCAACTTCGCTGACTTCGGGCTTATACCCTTTCTTTAATTTTTTCTTTTTTAATTTATCCCTACCGTCATCTGTTCTTTTTTCAGTCTTTCCATCATCAAGCTTAACACGTTCTTTTTCTTTCTTAATCCGCTTTCTTTTTTTCTTAGGGTCGAGATTATCAGAAGCGTCCTCTTTTTCTTTGGCTAAGACACTACCTTTAATTAATTTAGGCTTATTACCGGTAGCTTCACCTGTTTCGGGTCCGGCTCCCTCTTCTGTATCAGGTTTAAGTATGCCCCCCTCTTTATTCCGTGAGGCAATCCTGGCTTTACGATCGCTTTCTTTCTGCTCCCTGGTTTTTCTTGGTGGCCGGGTACGCTGGTTCATCGAATCAAGGTCTATCTTGCCAACGACTTTTACCTCAAGTTCTTTTTTCTCAGGCCTGATTACATCAATCTCGTCTTCGATCAAAGAATCTTCCGTTTCTTCTGTTTCGACAATTTCTTCTTCAAGTTTCTCTATTTCAGGTATCTCTTCAACAGCCACTACCTCTTCAACCGGAATAAACTTTTCGGCTATGGGCACTACAGAAGATTTGGGTTCTGCTGGTTCTTCAGGCTCTTCGGCCTTTTCCGGCTTTTCTGGTTGTTCCGGCTGTTCCGGCTGTTCCGGTTTTTCCGGTTTTTTCTTCTCTTTTTTCTCAAGGTTGATTTTCCCAAGAATATTGAGCTTGATGTGCTCGCCGCGTTCTATCTCCTTTTCGGTTTCGGTTTCAAAAGTACTTATGGTGGAACTGGAATCTTTTATTAATACCTCATCATAGTCCTGGCTGTCACTTTCTGCTTCTTCAGGAATATCGTTAAGGGTAACGGTTTCGTGCTTTTCTTTCAGGTGTCTGAGGTTTAATCTTTCAGATTCTTTTTTTACAGACAGATCGTTACTATACTCCAGCAGCAGCAGTTCGTACTGTTCGGGTGTGACCTTGGTGTTGGGGTTCGGATCAATTTTAATTCCCTTTTTATGAAGGAAATCAACAATCGTGGAAATCCCAACATTCAACTCCCTTGCAATCTTACTTAATCGTGTTACTTTTATTTCTGACATATAAGCAGTATAGTTTTTTCTGATGTAAATCGGCTAATTTATAATTAATAGATTAATTTATTCAAATTCAGACCGCAATATTTTCATTATTTCCCTTATGGTTTCTTCCTCCAGATCGGTGCGTTTCACGAGATCATCAACACTAAGGTCTAAAACGCTTTTTGCGGTATCACAACCTATTCCCTTCAGTTCGTCAATAATCCATCCGTCAATTTCATCTACGAATTCCTCGAGACTAACATCTTCTTCGTCCTGGGTAACTGTTTCACGGAACACATCTATTTCGAACCCTGTAAGCTGGCTTGCCAGTTTGATATTAAGCCCGCCTTTACCAATGGCAAGCGATACTTCAGATGGTTTTAGATAAACCTCGGCACGTTTGTGCTCCTGGTCAATCTTAATAGTTGAAATTTTCGCAGGACTTAAAGCTCTGGTGATATACAACTGTAGGTTATTGGTAAAGTTGATCACATCAATGTTTTCATTTTTCAGTTCACGCACGATACCATGAATTCTTGAGCCTTTCATGCCTACACATGCGCCAACCGGGTCAATACGTTCGTCATATGATTCTACGGCCACTTTTGCCCTTTCTCCCGGTACCCGCACAATTTTTTTGATGGTGATAAGGCCATCGAATATTTCGGGTACTTCAAGTTCGAACAATCTTTCAAGAAATACAGGTGAAGTCCTGGACAGAATTATAAGCGGGTTGTTATTTCTCATTTCCACTTTAACCACAACAGCACGCACAGAATCGCCCTTTCTGAAAAAATCAGAGGGTATCTGCTCAGACTTGGGCATTATCAGTTCATTTCCTTCTTCGTCGAGAACAAGCATTTCGCGTTTCCATACCTGGTAAACCTCACCGGTTACAATGTCGCCAATGCGGTCGCGGTATTTAAGGTAAACGTTGTTTTTTTCAAGGTCGAGGATGCGCGAGGTAAGGTTCTGCCTTAGAGAGAGTATTGCCCTGCGGCCAAAATCAATCAGTTTCACTTCATCGGTCACATCTTCGCCTATTTCGTAATCCTCGTCAATCTTTTTTGCTTCGGTAAGCGACATCTGCAGATTGGGGTCTTCTACCTTACCATCTTCCACTACTTCACGGTTTCTCCATATCTCAAAGTCTCCCTTATCTATGTTAATGATAATGTCGAAATTATCTGCAGTACCATACATTTTTATCAGCATATTTCTGAATACATCCTCAATCACACTCATCATGGTTGTCCTGTCGATGTTTTTGAGTTCCTTAAACTCAGAGAATGTTTCTATCAGGTTAATATTTTCCATCCTGTATAAAATTTAAAATGTTAGAATAACTTTAGCCAGTTGTATTTCTTTATAGTCAATTGCTAATTTTTTAATCATTGTTTCTTTCTTTTTGCTATTGCCTGTTTTTTCTTTTGTTGTTGTCTCCAGCTCCAGCTTTACATTATCTGCAAAGAGCAAAGTACCTTTAACCTGAAGACCGGATTGTGTTGTAACCGAAAGCTGTCTGCCTAAATTCTTAACAAACTGAAACGGCAGTGTTAATGGTCTGTCTATGCCTGGCGAAGTTACCTCCAGATCATAATCATCCTGTTCCCTGTCAAGGTTGCTTTCGATAAGCCTGGATATTTCCACACATTTAGCAATTGAAATTCCTTCTTGTGTATCAATAATTACTTTTATCCGGTTTTTTGAATCAACTGATAATTCTATCAGAAAAATATTATCTTCTTCAAGTTTTTGATTTATAATTGATTGTATTTGTCCGGTTGTGATCATTCTTAAATTATGGTTAATAAAATAGGGGACTTGAGTCCCCTATCATCTGTCTCCTTTAATTCGGATGCAAAGCTATGAATAATAGTTTAAATATCAAAATATTTACTTAAATAATTCGTCAATTTTAACTGGTGATTAGCATTTTATCTGTTTTGTAGTTTAATTTGTATATTCGTTTAATCAGTTATTTCTGATAATGATTGTTACCAATAAATATTATCAATGGCTCCCGATCAGGCATATAAAGCAAAAATAATCAACGATCCGGTTCATGGGTTTATAAAAATTCCTTCAAGACTTGTTTATGAACTAATAGAGCATCCGATATTTCAGAGGCTGAGAAGAATTAAGCAGCTCGGGCTTACCTATTATGTTTACCCGGGCGCTACACATTCACGGTTTCAGCATGCCATTGGCGCGGCGCATCTTATGGAGCAGGCAATTCAGAACATCAGGCTTAAAGGGATTGAAATAACCGATGATGAAGCCGAAGCCGCCCTGATTGCCATTCTGCTGCACGACATTGGCCACGGGCCATTTTCACATGCCCTTGAAGAGAGTATCATTCATAACTATACCCACGAAGACCTTTCTGCTTTGCTGATGCACAGACTGAATGACGAATACAACGGCAGATTGTCGCTGGCGCTTGATATTTTTAATAACCGTTACCGTAAACGGTTCCTTCATCAGTTGGTCTCAAGCCAGCTCGATATGGACAGACTTGATTACCTGAGAAGAGACAGTTTTTATACCGGGGTTACAGAAGGGGTGATTGGGAGCGACAGAATTATTAAAATGCTTACCGTTGATAACGACCAGCTGGTTGTTGAGGCCAAAGGTATTTATTCTATCGAAAAATTTCTTGTTGCCAGAAGATTAATGTACTGGCAGGTATATTTCCATAAAACTGTAATTGCTGCAGAATTTATGCTTGTAAAACTATTGCAGCGCGTAAAAGAACTTGCGCTTTCAGGGTCAGAAATTTATGCCACACCACCCTTGGCCTATTTTCTTAAAAACAAAATTTCAAAAGCAGGCATTTCAGGTATTACAGATGAGGTGACGAGAAATTTTATCCTTCTTGACGATGATGACATTATGGTTTCGGCCAAAGCATGGATGGGACATCCCGACCCTGTGATTTCAACTCTCGCATTTAATCTTGTAAACAGAATACTGCCAAAAATCAAAATACAAAAACAACCCTTCAACAGGCAAAAACTTGAAGAGATAAAACATGTAGTATCCGGTTGCCTGAAGTGGCCTGCAGAAATGATTGACTATGTTGTATTTGCCGACATCATTTCAAATAATGCATACAGCGAGTTTGACGACAGAATAGGCATTATCTATAATTCAGGCGAAATTGAAGATATTACCCATGCATCAGACATTTTTAATTTAAATGCTTTGTATAAAACCACTAGGAAATTTTTTTTATGTTACCCCAAAAATTGTGGAGTTTCATTTTAATGATTAGTTTTGTGCCCAAATTTTAAACTGTTTTGTATCAAAAACATCCTTTTATTCTGTTTTTGTGTCAGAAAAATAGTTTATGCCGGATATTCTTATTGTATTACAAATGACGGTATTATATGGAATTTACTGCAAAAACAATTTCAGAATTTCTCAGGGGCACCATTGTTGGAAACCCCGAAGAGAAAGTATATGATATTTCTAAAATTGAAGAAGGGAAGAAGGGGTCATTGTCTTTTCTTTCAAATCCTAAATACACCAAATACTTATATACAACCGATGCCTCGATAGTGCTGGTAAATAAAGACCTGACTCTTGAGGACAATATTAAGGCAACGCTTATACTTGTTGACAATGCTTACGAAGCATTTGCATCGCTGTTGCAGCTTTATTCACAATCGCTGCCCAAAAAGCTGGGAATTGATAAAGAAGTATATATATCTTCTACCTGTAAATACGGGAAAAACATTTACATTGGGGCATTTACATACATTGGTGAGAATGTTGAGATCGGAGACAATGTAAGTCTCTACCCCCAGGTGTATATAGGTGATAATGTTACCATTGGAGACAACACGACCATCTTTCCGGGAGTAAAAATTTACAAAGACTGTATTATCGGCTCAGATTGCACCATACATGGCAGTACGGTAATAGGCAGTGATGGCTTTGGGTTCGCCCCGCAGCAGGATAATGAGTATAAAAAAATACCCCAGATCGGCAATGTCATCATTGAAGATATGGTAGAAATTGGTTCGAATGTTTCGATTGACCGCGCTACGATGGGTTCAACCATTATCCGCAAGGGTGTAAAAATTGATAACCTTATACAGGTAGCCCATAATGTTGAAATTGGCGCCAACACTGTAATTGCGGCACAGTCGGGTATTTCTGGTTCTACAAAAATAGGAAAAGATGTAATGATTGCCGGCCAGGTTGGCATCGTTGGTCATATAAAAATTGCCGATGGCGTGAAGATAGGTGCCCAGTCTGGCGTTACAAACAGTATTGATAAAGAAGGAGAAATTATTCTCGGTTCACCGGCATATAATATCAGTGAGAAACGAAGGGAATTTGCTGTTGCCAGGCAGTTGCCCTCGATCTATAAAAAAATTGCTGAACTTGAAAAAGAGTTACTGAGATTAAATAATGGAGAAAAAAAGAGCTGATTTCTTTTGCATTGTGTAAATTTTTATGACTTTTGCGTTTTATTTTCCAAATTATTAAGCTTTTAGTTTCAAGATGACCGAAAAACAGCGAACTATTTTTAAACCTGTAACACTTAAAGGACGCGGATTGCACAGTGGAGAAGATGCTGAGGTTAGCATTATGCCTGCTCCGGAAAATCACGGATATGTATTTAAACGTACAGACCTTCCCGAACAACCTACCATCAGGGCTATTGCCGATAACGTAGTTACTACTGCACGCGGAACCACCCTTGAAGAAAAAAAAGCCAGGGTCTCTACAGTTGAACACCTTCTTGCATCGCTTTATGCACTTGGTATAGACAATGCCCTGCTCGAAATCAACGGGCCTGAAGTTCCTATACTTGACGGCAGCGCTATTAAATTCGTCGAAGCCATTAACCGGGTTGGCACTGTTGAACAGGAAGCAGAAAGAAAATATTTTCAGATTAAGAAAAAGATGGTGTTCAGAGATGAACAAAAAGGCCTTGAAATCACTGGTTACCCCGATGATACCTTCAGCCTGGATGTTCATATCGGTTTTGACTCAAAATTGCTTGATAACCAGTTTGCCCGGCTAAGCAACTTCGACGATTTTGAGAAACAGATCGCTCCTTGCCGTACCTTTGTTTTTTTACATGAGGTTGAACTGCTCCTGAAAAACAACCTGATAAAAGGCGGAGACCTTGATAATGCAATTGTTTTAATTGACAGAAAAATAGAGCAGAAAGAGCTCGACCGGCTGGCAGAACTTTTCAATAAACCGAAAATTCATGTTAAACCTGAGGGCATACTCAACAATGTTGACCTCTTTTTTAATAACGAGCCGGCAAGGCATAAACTACTTGATGTAATAGGAGACCTTGCACTTGTTGGTTTAAGGCTTAAAGGAAAAATTATTGCAAACAAACCGGGGCATTATATCAACACCGAGTTTGCCAAAATGCTGCGGAAACATATTAAAATTGAACAGTCGAAACCCAACCCGCCAGAGTATGATGAAAATAAACCGCCCCTATACGATGTTAACGAAATAATGAAGCGGTTGCCTCACCGTCCTCCTTTTTTACTGGTAGATAAAATCACCTTCCTTGATGAATGGGCGGTTTGTGGTGTAAAAAATGTAACTATGAACGAGGCATTCTTTATCGGCCATTACCCCGATGAACCGATTATGCCCGGTGTACTGCAGATTGAATCTATGGCACAGGTTGGGGGAATTCTTTTGCTGAGTTTTGTGCCCGACCCTGAAAACTATGTACTCTATTTTATGAAGATAGAAAACGTTCGGTTCAAGCAAAAAGTTGTACCGGGCGATACCCTCAACATCAGGATGATACTTAAAGAACCTGTGCGAAGGGGAATAGCCCTTACTTATGGACAAGGATTTGTGGGCAACAAACTTGTTGTTGAATGCGAGTTTATGGCACAACTTTCTAAAAAACCGGGACTATAAGTGATTAATTTTGTTATAATTATTTAAATTCTATGAACCAGCCTTTGTCATATGTACACCCCGACGCCCAGATAGCAGAAAATGTGGTGATTGAACCTTTTGTTTCCATTGCCAAAGACGTG
The DNA here is from genome assembly GCA_046485045.1 of Bacteroidales bacterium. Taxonomy (GTDB): domain Bacteria; phylum Bacteroidota; class Bacteroidia; order Bacteroidales; family UBA10428; genus JAFGPL01. Next base: position 4,556 of record JAWOHT010000096.1, on the reverse strand, counting down.
GAAGTTGGTGAAGGTACATGGATCGGTCCCAATGTAACCATTATGGAAGGCGCCAGGATAGGTAAAAACTGCCGTATCTTCCCGGGGGCTGTTATCTCAGCTATTCCGCAAGACCTGAAATTTAAGGGTGAAAAGTCTACTGCTGAAATAGGTGACAATACCACTGTTCGTGAATGTGTTACCATTAACCGCGGAACATTTGCCAAAGGCAAAACCGTTGTTGGCCAAAATTGTCTCCTGATGGCGTATGTTCATATTGCACACGATTGTGTTATTGGCGATAATGTGATCCTCAACAACAGTGTGGGCCTCGCAGGTGAAGTCGAAGTTGATGACTATGCAATTGTGGGAGGCATGACCGGAATTCACCAGTTTGTGCACATAGGAAAACATGTGATGATAGGCGGAGTAAGCAAAGTATTAAAAGACGTACCTCCCTTTATCAAAGCCGGGCGCGAACCGCTCGCCTATGCCGGCATTAATTCAATAGGCTTAAGGCGCAGAAATTTTTCGGTTGAAAAAATCAATGAGATACAAGAGCTTTACAGGATTATTTATCAACGCGGAATGAATAATTCTGATGCTATTGATTACATTGAAGCAAACCTTCCGGTTACCGATGAACGCGACGAAGTAATTTTGTTTGTTAGAAATTCAAAAAGAGGTATCATCAGGGGTTATTTCGACGAGAAAGAAGAATAAATTCCCTGTTGCTTTGCCTTAGACGCTTCCTTATTCTTCCTGTCTGGAAAGATATACCTTTACTGCCCCGGGGACTTCCAACCTCATCCAAAATTCGAAATCCGATCGAGCGACTCCATATCCATGATCTCGATCTCACGCCCATTGATCCTGATGATTTTCTCCTTCCTGAACTCAGACATTGTTCTGATCACATTTTCGGTGGTCATGCCGGTGTATTCGGCAATTTCGCGCCGCGAAACAGGAAGGTTAAACGTCTGGTTCATATACACATCCCGGCTCATCTTTAAGAGGATATAGGCCACTTTTCCAAGGGTGTTCCTCCTCCTGAACTCCATCGACTCCTGGATGATCTTATTGGATATACTTCCGATCCTTTCCATGAGGTTAAGGCTGAAGAGCCCATTGTTCCTAACAATATGCTTGATCTCCTGAATATCAATATGACATATCACCGAATCTTCCAGGGCCGAAACTGAATAGGTCTGATGTGAAATGGTGAAAACACCCAGCAAACTCACAAAATCGAATGGCCCGGCAATGGTGATGATCTGATCCTTACCGTTGGGCATTGTTTTAAAGAGCTTGAGCAACCCACTCTTCAGATAGGAGAAGCTCTTTACCTCATCCCCTTCATGAAAGACAATATCGCCGCGATGGTGAAAAGTCTCCTGCTTGTTACGGCAAAAGGATTCCAGTTCATCCTCCCTGAAGCTTTCGAAGAATGCTGACCTTAACTCACACTTTTCACAATCACATTTAATATTCATACCTATTTACTTTCCATTCACTATGATATTTATCATAAAGTGATAATTGTCATAATGGTAAGATTATCATGAATGCTTAACAGGGATTACCTTTGACCCGGATTCAATAAGCACCAAAGTAAAGTCAAAGGTATTAAACAATTTTCAACTATGAAAAAACTACTCATCCTCGGTGGAGGAACTGCCGGAACCATGATGGCAAATAAGCTGCACAATGTCCTCGACAAAGAGGATTGGGATATCACCATCGTGGAAAAACACAAGACCCATTTCTATCAGCCCGGTTTTCTTTTTATTCCTTTTGGCATCTACACCAGAGAAGATGTTGAGAAGCCCAAGGCCAATTTCTTTCCGCCACGGGTCAAGGTGATCTTTTCCGAGATCGATATGATCAAGCCGGAAGAGAACAAGGTGTTGCTGGCAGGTGGCAGGGTGCTGCAATACGATTTTCTGATTGTGGCCACAGGTACCCATATCCGCCCTGATCAGACGCCCGGACTCACCGATTCCCTCTGGTACAAGCAGATTTTTGATTTTTACACCCTGGAAGGGGCTATGGCGCTCAGGCAGCATCTCAAAACGTGGGAGGGTGGAAACCTCGTGGTGGCCATCACCGAAGTGCCATATAAGTGTCCGGTAGCGCCACTGGAGTTTGCCTTCCTTGCCGAAGCCTATTTCTCGGAACGGGGCATGCGCGATAAGGTGAAAATTACCTATGTAACACCTATGGCAGGGGCATTTACCAAACCTGTAGCTACAAAGATGCTGAATGAACTGCTCCAGGAGAAGAACATCGAAGTGGTGACTGATTTTTACATTGAGAAGGTGGATAATGAAAACCGCCGCCTCGTCTCTTACGACGATCTCGAAATCCCCTTCGACCTGCTGACCATTGTGCCGATGAATATGGGCGATGAAGCGATTGCCAGAAGTGGTTTGGGGGATGACATGAACTACGTGAACACCAACAAGGAGACACTGCAATCGGTGAAATATACCAACATTTTTGTGATCGGAGATGCCGCAAACCTGCCCACCTCCAAAGCGGGCTCAGTAGCCCATTTCGCCAGCAATGTGCTGATGGAAAACCTGATGCATGCGATCGAAGGGAGGCCCCTAACGGCAAAGTTCGACGGCCATGCCAATTGTTACATCGAAACCGGATACGGCAAAGGTGCCCTGATAGACTTTAATTATGAAACCGAACCCCTGCCGGGCACCTATCCTTTGCCGGGTATCGGGCCTTTCGGACTGCTTCGCAATACCCGCATCAACCATTACGGAAAGATCATTTTCAGGTGGATATACTGGCATATACTCTTGAAAGGCAAAGAGTTGCCTATTGAATCAGAAATGACTATGGCAGGAAAACGGAGGATATCCCTCTGAGGTTGACCCAAAATAATAAAAAGAGCAGAAAATGAATGATACCAATATTTTAACCAGGATGGATGCCCTGGAGCAAAAGCTCGACCTGGTGCTCGTCTACGTGAATCAGCAACGCCTCAAGTCGGAAGTGGTGGAAGATCTGGTGTCTGATGTTGTGATCATCGGGAAAGACTTCTATAACTACTCAGTGGTCGAACTTGAGAAGCAAGCGGTGGAGCTTGATCCTGATGAGCTGAAGCAACTTACCATCAATCTTATAAAGAATGTAAAGAATTTCAATGAGATACTCGGTTTGATTGAGAGCTTGATGGATCTTAAGAAAGACGCCGGCCCCATTGTGAATGAAATGATCATCGAATTCACCAAAAAGCTGAATGGCATGGAGCAAAAAGGGTATTTCGAATTCGCCAGGGAGATAGGAACTGTGATGGATAAAATCGTTACCAACTTCTCCGCGGAGGATATCAGGCAACTGGCCGATAACATTGTGCTGATACTGCAAACCGTGAAAAACCTGACCCAACCCGAAATGCTGTTAGCAGTAAACAATGCCGTTAAGGTTTACGGAAGCATGCAAACCGGCGAAATCAAGCCCTACTCGATTTGGAAACTGCTGCGGGAGATGAGAAGTCCCGAAATGAAATCGGTGCTGGGCTTTATCGTGGCATTTATGAAGAATTTGTCGAACAAAACATTATCTAACAAAAAAAATTGAAACAATATGGCACAGAAAACAATCGCCGGTATCACTGTAGATGTAACCCCTGAAGGGTACCTTGAAAACCCGGCACAATGGACAAAAGAGATCGCACTGGAAATCGCTGGCGAGATCGGCATTGAACTCACCGACCTTCATTTTAAGGTGTTTGAATTCCTACGCAAGGAGCATGCAGCCGGAACACAGCTCTCCCTCCGGAAGGTAGGAAACTCCGGTATCGTGGACATCAAAGGGCTTTACACCCTGTTTCCGGGTGGGCCACTCAAGTATGCTGCAAAAATTGCCGGTATTCCCAAACCAGTTAGTTGCGTTTAACCTAAAAACTGTAAAATCATGAACACAGAAACGAAAGAAAGACCTTTAAAGAAAGTGTGCATTATATGCGCCAAAGGGACGATTGAAGATGTTTACGCCACCCTGGTACTGGCCAATGGCGCTGTGATGGAGGGGATTGAAGCGAAGCTGTTTTTCACCTTCTTTGGTTTGGACGCCATCACCAAAAAGCAGATGAACAAGATACATACGGCCACAGTGGGCAACCCTGCCATGCGCATGCCAGGTGGCTTGCCTTTCCCAACGATCATGGGTATTCTGCCGGGCGTTGAAGCAGGTGTTTCGGCAATGATGAAAAGCCAAATGGCAAAACTCGATATCCCGAGTATTGATGAGTTCCTAGAGATGATTACCGCCGGCGGAGGCGAGGTGTATGCCTGTAAACTGGCGATGGACATGTTCAAGCTGGAGGCCAAAGACCTTTGGGATGGCTGTTGTGGAGTGCTCACCGTGGGCGATTTCTTTGCCATGTGTGGTGGCGAAAACACCCAGATCATCTTTACGTAAACCCAATTAACGCTCATTTGCGGTCACCTCTCTATTATCTGAAAAAGATGATTCCGGAGGTGATTTTTTTTTCGGATGAGACCGTTTGTGTGATGAATAAGGTGCCGTTCAGGGTATTTTCTGATAGGTTTAGTTTT
>JAWOHT010000030.1:0-26851 GCA_046485045.1 Bacteroidales bacterium | reverse complement strand
CTCATTCGTGCATTCGTGGCTAACCTCCCGAAATTCTTAAGCATAAAAAAAATTCAAATATTTTGTCATTTCGTTTTTTTACATTTACACTTTCAAAATGCCAAATATCGTTTGTCCGGTAACATGAAGGTTTGTTTTTTAGAGGGGCAGGCATTTTTTCTGAAAGAGCGCGCTATCAATATATTACCTGAATTATTAACTTCTTAAATTCGCACGGTATGGAAAAATGGATCTTGTGCAAATTAACTTTTTCTACTAATGATTATGGGGAAACTCAGGTGATGAATTATCTTGATAATTTACCGGGATCTGATATAACTACCGCAAAAGGATACACTTTTAACGGGAATAATTTTGATGTTTGGCAAAGACCATCTGGTTATGGATTGTTAAAAAGTACAAATACTGATGATTACATAGATATTATTGTTATAATCTGGAGGGTAAATTCAAAAGTAAATGTAAATGACAGATCTGGTTATATTCAATGCCAATCCAGAACTAAAACCGTTAAACAAAAGATTGGATTCCATGAGCGCACATATATTACAATTTTCAATGCAGATGGATGGGATGCATTAAGACATGAATTCGGACATAGTCTATTGGGACCCAACGCTATTACCTTGATAAAAAATATGATTTAAAAAAGACATTAAATTAGTCACCGCCTATTTGAAACTATTAGTTAAATTGAATTGGAAAAATTACTCATTTCATTAAAACAAAAAAATTATGAAAAAGAAAAGAACCTTATTATACTTATTTTTTACTGTTTTCTATTTTCTAACCGGAAATTGTCAAACAGGATGGTTTGATCAAGGGTCAATCTGGTTCTACAACACTCCTTATCATGAATTTGAATCACAACATTGTACAAAATCTGAAATAATAGGAGATACTGTAATTAAAGGAGCAACAAATAAAATTTTGTTATACAAAGACTGTTCCACCAATGAAATTATAGCAACAGAATATGTACATTTTAGCAATGACAGTATATTTTATTTCAATTATTATCATGATGCATACTATCTGTTGTATGATTTCACGGCAAAAGAAGGAGATACAGTAAGTGTTCATAATAACAAGTTTAAACCCACCAATGGCTTCCAATTTAATTATTCTGATAGCATTGAAAATTTCCAATATGTTGTATCAAAAGTTGATAGTGTATTAATTTCTGGGGAATGGCTTAAACGTCAAAAAACTAAGCCAATTAATCAAGGTGATTGGTTTTTTTTCAGTGCCTATGATACAGCAGCTTATAATGTTGAAAAAATTGGAAACCTTGGATATTTCTTCGGTCGATATGGGTATATCACATTAAGTGAATCAATTGGAATGTTGAGATGTTATTCCGATAATATAATCAATTATAAAAGTCCTAATTGGAATAAAGAATGTGATGTAGTTAGCTTAATAGATAATTATCGTCTTCCCAATATTAACATCTATCCCAATCCTTCGAATTCACTTCTTATGGTTTATCCAAATCCTGCTAAAACTTTACTAATTATTGAAAGTGAAAATATAAATATTTCCCAGCTATCTGTAGTATCGGTTAAGGGAGACACGATGATTGAAGAAACCGGTGACAATATCACTTCTATTAATATAGAAGGGCTTATTCCCGGGTATTATTTTATTACATGCAGAAACCGTGAAAATAAATTCTGGGTATCAAAATTCATTAAGATATGAGAAAGTTTTTATTTTTTTCTTCATTATAGGAAATTCAGGAATTTATTACCCCGAAATGTATCCCTCGTTTTTATTTTCACCGGATATTCAATTTTTGCAATACTTATATGGAGTATAATGTTTATAAAACTAATGATCTTTCATTTTTTCTTCTGAATTTAGATACAACATAAAAAAATTTACAATATGTAATATAAATTCAGTAAATAATTACAATTAGTAATAAAAAATGCACTTTTAATAAATATTTATATAAAATATTTTGTGTTCTAACAGATATTTGTTATTTTTGTATCGTAGTTTTATAAAAATGAAAACAATCAGATCAAATAAATCAAAAAATAATAATTCTCAGCAATGAGAATGCTTTGAATAATAATATTAATGAAGCCATTCTCAACTTAGGGATGGCTTTTTTGTTAATAGAATAAATACACCAAGAATGAACAAAGGTTTTCCAAAAAAACAGGGATTGTATGATCCGGCCAACGAGCGTGACGGATGCGGGATTGGTTTTGTGACACAGATTAAAGGCATCAGGTCGCATGCCATCGTGCAGAAAGGGCTGGAGGTGCTTGTGAATATGACGCACAGGGGCGCTGAAGGTGCCGATAATGTCTCAGGTGATGGGGCGGGGATACTTATACAGATACCGCACAAGCTTATTGTCTCAAAAGGAATTAAGGTACCGCAGGAAGGCCAGTATGCCACCGGGTTGGTTTTTCTCCCGCGCGACCAGAAAGACAGGCAACGCTGCGAAAAGATACTTATTGACACCATTGTTGAAGAAGGACTTGATGTCATTGATTTTCAAGACATCATTGTAGACAACTCGTCGCTTGGTGAAATAGCAAAAAGCACCGAGCCTGTAATCCGCCAGGTTTATGTTACCGGCAAATTTGAGCAGGATGACCTTGAAAGAAGGATTTACATTGCCCGAAAACAAGCTGAAAACAAAGTCAGAAAATCAAATATAGGTGAAAAAAGTTCATTCTATATTCCCAGTCTCTCGACAAAAGTTATGATTTACAAAGGCATGTTTATGCCGAGCCAGCTTGCGGAGTATTTTGCCGATTTGCGCGATCCGCGTATAGAAAGCGCCATCGCGCTGATACATTCCAGGTTCAGCACAAATACTTTCCCCACATGGGACCTGGCGCAGCCGTTCAGGTTTATTGCCCACAACGGTGAGATCAATACCATAAAAGGAAACCGCATGTGGATGGGCGCCCGTGAGTCGTTAATGAATACCAGCCTTTTCGGCGATGATCTTAAAAAACTCTTTCCGGTAATAGAGCCCGAAAAGAGCGATTCGGCCTCTCTCGACAATGTCCTCGAATTCCTGGTGCTTACAGGTAAAACTATACCGCATGCATTAAGCATGCTTATCCCTGAATCGTGGAACGATAAAAACCCCATACCTGAAAGCCTAAAGGCATTTTATGAATACCATTCCACCATTATGGAACCGTGGGATGGCCCTGCCTCAATCGTTTTCAGCGATGGCAGGTATATCGGGGGTACGCTCGACAGGAACGGTTTGCGCCCCTCAAGGTATGTTATTACAAATGATGATGTAATCGTGATGGGTTCCGAGGCAGGTGTCCAGGTTTTTTCGCCCGAGCAGATAAGGGAAAAAGGAAGGCTGAGGCCGGGGAAAATTCTGCTTGTCGACACAAAATTTGGCATCATCGTGCCAGACCAGGATCTTAAAAAGCAGCTTACCGAACGTAATCCTTATGGTAACTGGCTCAAAGAAAACAGGATAGAACTTGATGATATACAGATTAAAGAGCGTATTCCTACTTCTATAGGTGATAAATTTAAGGCATTCACAAGGGTATTTAACTATACCAAAGAAGATGTGGAGTTTATCTTAAAGCCTATGTCAGTTGAGGGACAAGAACCTGTTTCCTCAATGGGTAACGATACACCGCTTGCCATTATGTCTGATAAGCCACAGAGGTTGTTCAACTATTTCAAACAGTTGTTCGCCCAGGTTACCAACCCGCCCATAGATCCCATCAGAGAAGGGCTTGTGATGTCGCTTACCCATTATATAGGGTCGGTATCGAAAAACCTGCTTACAGAATCACCGGCTCATTGTAAACTGATAAAATTTAAAAGTCCGATTGTTTCGAATACCGACCTGGGAAAGATTAAAAACCTCAATCAGAATGAATATTCCCATACGGTTATTCCCATGTTGTTCCCGTCGGGTTCAAAAGACAGCGGCAAATCACTTGAAACGGCGCTTGAGAATATGTGTATGAAGGCCGAAGAAGCCGTGGACAAAGGCCATAATTTTATCATTCTTTCCGATCGTGATTTCGACGAAAAATATGCGCCAATACCCTCAATTCTTGCGGTATCGGCCGTTCACCATCATCTTATCAATGTAAAGAAAAGAATGCAGACCGGGCTTATTGTCGAGACAGCCGATGCAAGGGAAGTAAACCATTTTGCATTGCTGTTTGCCTATGGTGCAAGCATTGTTAACCCTTACGGCGCCCTGGCAATTATTGAAAGTCTTGTTGAAAAGAAAGATATTCCCTACGACTATGTAAAAGCACGGTCAAACTATTTTAAGGCCATAGATAAAGGTTTATTGAAGATACTTTCAAAAATGGGTATTTCAACACTCCGGAGTTATCATGGTTCGCAAATGTTTGAAGCTTTAGGTATTGGTAAAGGTGTAATAAACAGGTATTTTACCGGTACCGAATCGAGAATCGGGGGAATCGGGCTTGCAGAAATCGCCAATGAAGCGTTGATCACCCACCGTATAGCATTTGCAAAAGAAGGCGACGAAGGGCAACCGGAATTTAAGACTGCGGGTATTTATCATTATCGTAAAGACGGGGAGCGCCATGGATGGAACCCTGAAACCATCGGGTTGCTGCAATGGTCAACCAAAACCAATGACTATGCAAAATTCAAAGAATTCAGCAGTCTTGTTAATGAAGAAAACCGCCGTCCACAATTTCTCAGGGGTTGTTTTGACTTAAAAAAGGGCAAACCTGTCCCGATAGATGAGGTAGAACCTGCTTCGGAGATTTTGAAACGTTTTGTCACCGGGGCTATGTCTTATGGCTCCATCAGCAAAGAGGCACACGAAGCTTTGGCCATCGCGATGAACAAAATCGGAGGCCGCAGCAATACCGGAGAAGGCGGTGAAGATGCCGATCGTTTCAAGCCCCGCAAAGACGGATCGCTTCCCCGAAGCGCAATAAAACAGGTTGCTTCAGGCAGGTTTGGGGTTACAACCAATTACCTGGTAAATGCCGATGAGATTCAAATAAAAATTGCCCAGGGTGCAAAACCCGGCGAGGGTGGACAGCTTCCCGGCCATAAAATAGATAAAATTATTGCCCGCCTAAGGCATTCAACCCCGGGTATTACCCTTATATCTCCTCCCCCTCATCATGATATTTACTCAATCGAAGACCTGGCACAGCTTATTTTCGATCTTAAATGCGTGAATCCCGGTGCAAAAATAAGTGTCAAGCTTGTTTCTGAAAATGGTGTAGGCACCATTGCAGCAGGGGTTGCCAAGGCACATGCCGATACCATTACCATAAGCGGAAGCGAAGGAGGTACCGGCGCCAGCCCTGCAAGTTCTATCAAGCATGCCGGGTTACCTATGGAGCTTGGAATCTCAGAAGTACAGCAAACACTTGTAATGAATAACCTTAGAGACAGGGTGAGGCTGCAGACTGACGGTCAGCTTAAAACAGGAAGAGATGTAATCTATGCCGGTTTACTTGGCGCCGAAGAGTTTGGTTTTGCTACTGCCGGCCTCATTGTTCTCGGTTGCATCATGATGCGTAAGTGTCATTTAAATACATGCCCTGTGGGAGTGGCAACGCAGGATCCCGAGCTCAGGAAACGCTTCCTTGGCAAATCTGAGTATGTTGTAAATTATTTTCATTTTCTTGCCCAGGAGGTCAGGGAATTTCTCGCAGAAATGGGTTTCAGAAAATTTGATGATATTATTGGCCGTACCGACTTGCTGGAACAGCGAAAAGATATCAACCACGTGAAGGCAAGAACCCTTGATCTGGACAGAATACGTTACCGCCCTGCAGAAGCTTCGAAATTTTCCACCCGTTGCATGTGCCTGCAAAAGCATAAGATCGAAGATGTAATGGACCATGAGCTTATTAAACTATCGGCAAAGGCCATAAAGAATTTCAGTAAAGTATGGATATCAAAACCAATAGGCAATACCGACCGCACTATTGGTGCGATGCTTTCGGGTGAGATTACCAAAAAATGCGGTGAGGAGGGCATGCCCGACGGCACCATCAGCTGTAAGTTTCAAGGCTCTGCCGGTCAGAGTTTTGGCGCCTTTCTGGTAAGAGGCATTCAGTTTGAGCTTGAGGGTGAGTCGAACGACTATCTCGGCAAGGGTCTGTCTGGCGGACGGATTATTGTGCTGCCGCCAAAAGGCTCAACCTTCAAGCCCGAAGAGAATATAATCATCGGTAACACTGTGCTTTATGGCGCTACATCGGGCGAGGCTTACATCAGGGGTGTTGCCGGTGAGAGGTTTTGTGTGAGAAACAGCGGTGCTTATGCCGTGGTAGAAGGTACCGGCGATCATTGTTGTGAATATATGACAGGCGGAAGGACGGTGGTACTTGGTAAGACAGGCCGTAACTTTGCAGCAGGTATGAGCGGGGGAATAGCGTATGTTCTCGATATCGAAGGGAATTTCGAATACTTCTGCAACAGGGGCATGGTGGAAATAAGCCAGGTGGGCGATAAAGATGACATCATTGAACTTCAGCGGTTAATAAACAACCATTACCTTTATACGCGAAGCGAACTTGCTGAGAAAATCCTGGTTAGCTGGGATGAGTACCTGCCCCGTTTTGTAAAGGTTATACCTTTTGAATATAAGAAAGTGCTTGAGGAACAAAAACTCGAACAATTAAGGGAGAAAATTAAACATACAGAAGACGAGCCGCACTTTCAATACTAAGAATTATGATTATTTAATGATAAACTGAAATACAATGGGAAATCCAAAAGGATTTATACAGATACCACGAAAAGTGGCAGGATACAGACCGCTCAACGAACGGGTGTATGATTATGGCGAAGTGGAACAGACACTGAACGAACAGGACAGAAAAGACCAGGCTTCAAGGTGTATGGATTGCGGGATACCCTTTTGCCAATGGGGATGCCCGGTAATGAACAACATGCCCGAATGGCAGGATGCCATCTATAATGGAAAATGGGAAGAAGCAATTTCTATACTTCACGAAACCAATAATTTCCCGGAATTCACCGGAAGAATTTGTCCGGCACCCTGTGAAAACGCCTGTACACTGAACATACAAAACGAACCGGTAACTATTCGTGAAAACGAGGCTGCTGCTGCAGAGAAAGGATTTGAACTGGGGGTTATTAAGCCAAATCCGCCCAAAAAGAGAACAGGCAGGAAAGTGGCTGTCATTGGTTCGGGGCCTGCAGGGCTCGCCTGTGCCGACCTGCTTAATAAGTGGGGGCACAACGTTACGGTATTCGAGAAAGACAATGCTGCCGGGGGTTTGTTACGGTTTGGTATTCCCGATTTTAAACTTAACAAAAAAGTAATTGACCGACGGCTTGATATCTTAATTCAGGAAGGATTGGATATTAAGGTAAATACCCATGTTGGTGAGGATATTAAAGGTACTGAATTATTGAGTGAATACGATGCAGTATGTCTTGCAACAGGGGCAATGAAACCACGTGATTTGCCAGTGAAAGGCCGTGACCTTAAAGGTGTTTATTTTGCAATGGATTTTCTCAAACAGCAGAATAAAGTAATCAGGGGTGAAAAAATCGCCGATGAAGATAGAATAATGGCCACCGACAAAAATGTGCTGGTAATTGGTGGCGGCGATACCGGCTCCGATTGCGTCGGTACTTCTGTTCGTCATGGGGCGAAGCACATTATACAGATTGAAATTTTACCTAAACCTTCTGAAGAAAGAAGGCCCGATAACCCATGGCCTTATTGGGCAAATGTCTTACGCACCTCGAGTTCGCACAAAGAAGGATGCGAACGCCGCTGGAGCTTCACCACCAAAAGGTTTATTGGTGAAAAGGGTGTGCTTACCCACGTTGAAATTGCACAGGTTGAATGGGTAAAGGAAAACGGTAAGTATAATATGGCTGAGATACCGGGAACATCTGAAATTATTAGCGCTGACCTTGTCTTTCTGGCTATGGGGTTTGTACATACCATACACGAAGGGCTTGCCAGCGAACTTGGCCTGGAGTATGACAACCGGGGAAATATAAAAATTGATTCAAAATACCAGACAAATGTTCAAAAAGTGTTTGCAACCGGCGATGCCACAGTCGGGGCAAGCCTCGTGGTAAGGGCCATTAACTATGGCAGGCAGACAGCCAAGGCAATAGATGCTTTTCTGAGACATTAAAACCCGGGTTCTCCCAAAATTTGTTAATAGAATTGTTCAATTTCTATTTATCCTTATTTACCGATTAACTATAATTGCACAGGTTTTGTCCTCAGCCGGGGCAATGTAATTGATACGAAGACATAAGGTTTTCCGGCTGTTTATGAGTTTGGTCTGTCAGGGTCAAATTTACATTGATGTGCCTGGTTTTACTCGAAATCTTTGGTATATCTTTGCCGGATATAAACAATGGTAATGAAAATATAATCACCGGATGAAATTTGGTAAGAAGGCTTTCTTGTTTTCACTTATAGTTCCTGTAATTATTTTATTGGCGGGAATCATCCTCTCGGTTTCGTACAAAGATGCTGTAATTAAAATACTTAAAAAATATCTTGATAAGCACCTTACAACAGAGATTGAGGTTTCACGCATTGATTTTTCGGTATTTAAAAAGTTTCCCAATGCCACGGTTGAATTCAGGAACATGGTTGCCAAATCGGGTGTAGGTTTCAATGCCGACGATTTCAATATAAACACAGATACCTTGCTTACAGCAAAATCGGTATTCTTTGAATTCAGTATTCTCCACTTATTAAAAGGGGATTATAAGCTTAAAAATATATTTTTTAGCAATGGACAGGTAAATCTTTTTATTGACCGGCATGGCAAAAATAACTTTTCTGTATGGGAATCCGGGAAAACAGAAAATCAGGAAGCAATTAACTTTTCTTTACAAAATATCATTTTTCTGAACACAGATATAACATATAATGACCTATCAAACAATATATTGCTCGTTTCAGAAGCACGAAAGCTTCAGGTAAAAGCAGATTTTACAGAAAAAAACAGCCATTTTGAAATTAAAGGCGATGTAGATATCTCCCGGCTGAATATGGGGAGTTCATATAAACTTCCTGCATCACAGTTTAAAGTTGACCTTGATATGGATATCACAAAAAATGACATCAGGTTTAATGAAAGTTCTGTGGGTGCAGGAAAAATGAATATAGTATTTGCGGGAGAAATAAAAAGATATAAAGCCAACACGGTATTTATTTCTTTTCAGTGTAACAAGGCCGGCATCAATGAATTAATTCGTTTTTATCCCGGACAGCTTAGCCGACTTGATAAAGATTACCAGGTATCTGGTGTGGTTGATTTTGCCGGGACATTAAAAGGGACTTTATCAAAAGGCCATAATCCGTTGATAAACATTAACTTTAACATGGTTAATGGGTCTTTGACCAATCGTAAGAACAGAAAAAAATTATCTGGTATCTATCTAAAAGGGGATTTCACCAATGGGGTTAAAAGAAACTCAATAACTTCGCTGCTAAATGTCTCCGATTTTAAAGTAATTCAGGATAAAAGCAATTTTGCTGGTTCGTTTAAAATACAGGGTTTCAATCCTTCTTCTATCGAACTTGGACTAAAGTCGAAAATTGAGGCTGATGGATTTCTTAAATTTTTGAATATTGATACGTTAGAACAGGTTTCCGGAACCATTACTTCAGATATTTTTTTAAAAGGTAAAATCACATCATTAGAAACTTTAAAAAAGGAAGAGGTTGTGGCCCTTTACAAAGAAGGTTCGGTAACATTCACCGATGTTTCATTCTTACTTCCTGGTTCGGGCATGACCTTTACTAAAACCAATGGAAACGTAATTCTGGGTGATGTTATAAAAATGCAGGAGGTTACTTTTCAGGTGCTTGAGAGCAGTTTTAAAATAAGCAGCAACCTTTCAAACCTGCCGGAATTTCTGTTTTTAAAAGATATGTTGTATGCAGAGGCAAATGTTGAATCTGAATTTCTTGACCTTAAATCATTAGTAGATCAAAGTAAAAGTGACCCCGGTGGAAAAGGGCTTGATTTTCCAAAGAAAATCACTCTGAAATCGAATTTCAGCATAAAAACGTTTGTTTATGGAAAATTTTCAGCCGGTAATGTAACCGGAATTGTTTCATATAAGCCTAAAGAATTTGACTTTGGGCAATTTTCCTTCACTACTTCTGAAGGGTCGGTTTCAGGCTCGGCCATTATAAATCAAGGCTCAGAAAATCAAATAAGTGTGACGTGCCAGTCGGTATTGGCCAGTGTTGATATACAAAAATTGTTCATATCAATGAATAATTTTAGTCAGGATGTGATACATGATAAAAACCTTAAAGGTAAAATTTCCGGTTCACTTGATTTCTCGGCTATATGGGATGAAAAACTTCAATTGATGAATAATAGCGTACTGGCCAACAGCAGTTTTGAAATAAGTAATGGTGAACTGAATGATTATGATCCCATGCTTGGTCTTTCAAAATATATTGATGCCAATGAGCTGAAAGCTATAAAGTTCAGCACACTTAAAAACCAGATATATATAAAAGACAAGGTGATTACCATACCCGAAATGGACATCAATTCAACTGCCTTTAATATAAGGGGAATGGGGGTACACAGGTTTGACAACAGCTATGAGTATCGTATTCAGGTTGAACTTTCGGAAATTCTTGCGCGCAAGGCAAGAAAAAAGAGAAAGGAGATTGAAGAATTCGGGAGGGTAGAGGATGATGGTCTTGGAAGGTTAACCCTGCCGATAAAAATTACCGGCAGGGGAAGCGTTTACGATGCGGCCCTTGACCGGCGAAAGGCAATGGAAGGATTCAGGAAGAACCTGTTAAAAGAGAAAGTAGAACTTGAATCAATATTTAATGCCGGAGAACCGGTAAACAAAAGCACTGATGCGGGCAATAACCGTGATAAGGAATTATTTATTGAATGGGATGGTGGGAATGAAAAAAAAGATTTTATATTTGAAAAAAATGAAAAAGAGAGTACCGGTCAGCCGAAATTTATCATCGAATGGGATGATGGTGCAGAGCCCGAAAAAAGAGATACTTCATTAATTAACCAATAAATTAATGTTTTCAGAATTAAATATTTACACTCAGAAGCTCAGGTGGAAATTTCTGCTTTTCATTTTTGCTGTTTTCATTGGGATAAGCTCACTTTGGTATACCAATAATCTGGTGAAAAAACTTGCCTCAGAAGAAAAAAAGAGAATTGAAATATGGGCCGAGGCCCAGGAAAATGTTATTAAATCTGATGAAAACCTCGAGTTTTACTTTAAGGTTTTAAAAAATAACGAGACAATTCCTGTAATTGTAGTTGATTCTCTAACCGACAGTATTCAGTTTTATAGAAATCTTAATCCGAATAAGGTTGATAATCAAAAATATATTAATCGCAGGCTTGAGAAAATGAAAAATGAAAACGAGCCTTTCAATATTTTTATTTCAGAAAATGATCATCAACTGTTGTATTACGGAAGGTCTACGATCATAGAAAAATTAATCTATTATCCTTATGTTCAGCTGGGTATAATTCTTTTGTTTATTGTTGTATCCTATTTTGCCTTTAGTACAGCACGAAAAACAGAACAAAACAAGGTATGGGTTGGTTTGTCGAAAGAGACAGCTCATCAGTTGGGAACACCCATTTCCTCATTGCTTGCCTTGCTTGAAATTATGAAATTAAGGGAGAGTGATAGCGAAATGATGCTTGAGCTGGAAAAAGACATAAGAAGACTGGAAAAAATAACCGAAAGGTTTTCGAAAATCGGTTCAAAGCCTGTACTTAACAAAGAGAATATACATGAAGTAATCGAAAGGGCCATCCGCTATCTTAGGACCAGATCTTCAGAAAAAGTTAAATATGTGCTTCATACTCCTCCTTATGAGCTTGTAACTGCCATAAATGCAGAGCTTTTTGAATGGGTTGTTGAGAATGTCTGCAAAAATGCCATTGATGCCATTGAAGGCGACGGCACAATAGAGATAGCCATAACCGATCATACCCAGGTGGTATATATTGACATAGCTGATTCGGGCCGGGGAATTCCCAAAAGTAAGTTCAAGACAATATTTAAGCCCGGGTATACCACCAAAGAGAGAGGTTGGGGGTTGGGTTTATCTTTATCGAAACGCATTGTGGAAGATTATCACGATGGAAAAATATTTGTGAATGAATCTGAAATGGGGGTTGGAACAAAAATACGGATTGTATTAAAGAAAGATACCATATAACAATCTTTATAGGCTTTTATATTATTAAGTTATGTAATGGATTACAGATTTTTTTTCAGAAAAGAAGAGCGCATTCACGAAAAAATTCTGATCCAGAAGTTATTCACTGAAGGAGAATCATTTGTAATGTTCCCCTTCAGGGTTCTTTTTTTAATTTCTGAGGAGGAGGGCAATCCTCCGTTGAGGATACTAATAACCATACCCAAAAAAACAATCAGAAAAGCTGTTAAAAGAAATCTTTTAAAAAGGCGAATCCGGGAATCATACAGGCTAAATAAACATAAAATAAGCAATTATTTATTTGCTAAAAAGATTTCACTGTCTCTCGGCTTCATTTATGTTGACGGACAAATTGCAGATTATCATTCAATTGAACAAAGTATAATAACCATTCTGGATAAGGTTATTATAAAAATTGAAAGACACAGATAGAAGATTCTGGGTAGATGATGTAAATGTAAAACATAAAAAAAGCCGGATATATGATGTCCGGCTTTTTGCTCCTCAGGTAGGACTTGAACCTACGACCTACGGATTAACAGTCCGCCGCTCTAACCAACTGAGCTACTGAGGAAAATTTCCTATTTTCAATTTCTCAGGCCCGATGGTTAATCCCGATGGTTTGGGAAATAACCTTTTGGTCTGATTTGAATACTTAATTTTCTACTTAGTATCAAATACCTGTAACAGGCATTTTAACAAGAAAAGAACGATTAAAAGCGACGCAAAAGTATATTTTTTTCTCAAATTATGCAATGAATTCATCTAAAAATTAACAAAGAAATTTGCAAGCCTTAGTTGGGTAAAATCTCTTATATTAGCAATAAAATTATTTTAAAACTTTACATACATGAAAAAAATCCTGGGAATTGGAAATGCTTTGGTTGATGTTATTATTAAAGTAAAAGATGAATCGGTGCTTGAAAAATATTCCTTACCAAAAGGAAGTATGCAGCTTGTTGACAATGATATGGCTGAAATGATAGAAAAGGATACACGCGATAATCCTGTTTTTTTGGCTTCAGGAGGGTCAGGGGCAAACACCATTCATGGCCTGGCAAAACTTGGTATCAAAACAGGTTATATCGGTAAGACAGGTAAAGATGCCCATGGTGAATTTTTCAGCAAAGATATGGATAAGGCCGGAATAGTTCCATTCCTTGGCATCGGCAATGCACCAACAGGCAGGGCCATGACCATTGTAACACCCGATTCTGAAAGAACTTTTGCCACTTATCTCGGGAGCGCCATAGAACTTACACCAGCAGATTTTCTTACCACCCCTTTCAGCGATTATTCCATCATACATATTGAAGGTTATTTGGTGCCCAATACCGAACTTATACATTCAATGTTAAAAGAGGCCAAAAAGGCCGGCTTAACTATTTCTATCGATATGGCAAGTTACAATGTTGTGGAAGCCAACCTTGATTTCTTAAAGGAGATTGTAAAAGAATACGTTGATATTGTTTTTGCAAACGAGGAGGAGGCTTATGCATTTACCGGCAAGAAACCCCTTGATGCTGCTAAAAGCATTGCTGAAATTGCTGAATATGCTGTTGTAAAAACGGGCAGATACGGTTCAATCATAAAGCATAAGAATGAAATTGCAGAAATTGGAGTGATAACGGCCAATTGCATTGATACAACCGGCGCAGGCGACTTGTATGCATCGGGTTTTTTATATGGTTTGATAAATAACCTTACGCTTAAGAAATGTGGTGAATTGGGAGCTTTGCTCGCAGGTAAGGTAATCGAAAATTATGGTGCCAAAATACCTGACACTTTGTGGCCGGTAATCAATGAACTTAAAGAAAAAATTGAAGTGTAATATTAAAAAATATTACACTTCTTACATGCTTTTTTTATATTTACCGTCAATTAAATTGCAAACCTATGTTTAATTACCGTAAGCTGAACATAATTTTAGGCTGGATTGTATTTCTAACAGCTGCAGTTGTATATCTGGTTACCCTTGAGCCAACAACAAGTCTTTGGGACTGCGGGGAATTCATCGCCAGTGCTTATAAGCTTCAGGTCGGACACCCTCCCGGAGCCCCTTTCTTTATGCTTATGGCGAGGTTTTTTTCTTTGTTTGCCTCCGATCCCATGCAGGTGGCAAAAATGATCAATGCCATGTCTGCATTGGCAAGCGCCTTTACAGTGACATTTCTCTTCTGGACAATTACACATCTGGTAAGAAAATTTGTAACTATTGAAAACGAAGCTTATTCCCCAGCCCAAATAATAGCTATTCTCGGAAGCGGGCTGATAGGTTCATTGGCTTATACATTCTCCGATACCTTTTGGTTTTCGGCCGTCGAAGGTGAAGTTTATGCCAGTTCTTCTCTATTTACAGCATTGGTTTTCTGGGCAATTCTTAAATGGGAAAATGAGGCTGACGAAAAATATGCCAACAGATGGATAATTCTTATCGCTTACCTTATGGGACTTTCAATAGGGATTCACCTCCTTAATCTATTGGCAATTCCCGCAATTGTGCTTGTTTACTACTTCAGAAAAAATGCTGTTACGCCTGCAGGAATACTAAAGGCATTGGTTGTTTCTGTGGTTTTACTTGGTTCGGTAATGTACATGGTTATCCCCGGGGCTGTATGGGTTGCTTCACGTTTTGAGCTTTTGTTTGTGAACAGCATGGGCATGAAAGTCAATTCAGGAGTGGTTTTTTATCTCTTACTGCTGACTGTTTTGTTTATCTATGGAATAAATCGTACCCTGAAGAAAAAACAGGTGATCCTTAATACAATAATAACCGGGTTTGCTGTTGTATTGCTTGGATATTCTTCTTATGCCATAATTGTGATAAGATCGCTTGCAAATCCGCCAATGGACGAGAATAATCCGGAAACAGTATTTTCATTACTTTCGTTTCTTAACCGTGAACAATACGGTGACAGGCCATTGATTACAGGTCATCAGTTCAATGCCCGCCCTATAAGCACCAAACAGACCAAACCTACATATACCTATCTCGACGGGAAATTTAAAGTAACAACCCGAAAAATTGAATATGAATACGATAAACGGTTTATAACATTTTTTCCCCGTATGTGGAGCTCGGGTACAGACCATGTGCAGGTATATCTTGACTGGGCCGGCATTAAAGAATCGGATGTCTATTTTCCCAGGAAAGATGCAAATGGCAATGTTATGCGTGATAATGCAGGAAACGTTTTGTATGACAGGTCGTCGCCCAAAAAAGCTCCGACTTTTGCCCAAAACCTGAAATTTTTCTTTAAATATCAGGTGGGGCATATGTATGTAAGATATTTTCTGTGGAATTTCGCGGGCAGGCAGAACGATCAGCAGGGACATGGCGGCGCAACCAATGGTAACTGGATAAGCGGGATTGATTTTATTGACAGTTTTATGGTAGGTACTTCAAAAAATATGCCTGAAGAACTGGCAGATGATCCATCGCGCAACACATATTTCTTTTTGCCGTTTTTACTTGGCCTGTTGGGATTGCTCTATCATGCACAAAAAGATATAAAGAGTTTCTGGGTGGTATTGTTGCTGTTTGTGCTTACCGGACTGGCAATTGTGGTATACCTGAACCAGACCCCTTTGCAACCAAGAGAACGCGATTATGCCTATGCCGGATCATTCTATGCCTTTGCTATATGGATAGGTATCGGTGTTTATGGGATTTTTGATTCTGTGGGACGAAGGTTGAAAAACACGGCCGGGGCTTTGGCCATCGTTTTCTTATGCCTGATAGCTGTTCCGGGTATTATGGCGCGCGAAAACTGGAATGACCATGACAGGTCGGGCAGGTACACAGCAAGGGATATTGCCCGTAATTACCTTAATTCCTGTGCGCCTAATGCTATCTTGTTTACCAATGGCGACAATGATACATTTCCCTTATGGTATGTTCAAGATGTTGAAGGAATCAGAACAGATGTAAGGGTTGTTAACCTGATGCTGCTGAATATGGACTGGTATATTGACGGTATGAAACAAAAAGCCTATGAATCAGAGGCCCTGCCTTTGACTCTTACCTCAGAAAAGTACCTGATGGGAACCCGTGATTATGTTTATGTCACTGATAGGATTAAACAATATATTGATATTAAAGAGCTTGTAGAGTTTGCAGGCAGTGATAATCCTCAAACCAAGGTCGAAACCCAGTCGGGACATAAATTCAATTTTATTCCTACCCGTAAATTCAGATTAAATGTAGATTCAGCGATTGTGCTGGCAAATGGTACTGTTAAGCCCGAAGATGCAGACAAAATTGTTCCTTTTATAGAGTGGGATTTCACACGTGGAGGTTTAGGTAAAAGCGAACTTATTGTGCTTGATTTTCTTGCCCATAATAACTGGAAAAGGCCTGTGTATTACGTCTCCACACACCACGAGGGCACCCTGGGACTTGAAAACTATTTGCAGCTCGAGGGATTTGCTTACAGACTGGTACCAATCTTTACCACTGCCGCCGGACAACTAAATGTTGGAAGAATTGATTCGGACATACTTTATGATAATCTGATGAACAGGTTTGAGTATGGCAGAATGAACGAGCCTGATGTCTATCTTGATGATTTCCACAAAAGGACTATTTCTATTGTAAGGATAAGAAACCGGTTTACCCGGCTGGCAAACCAGCTTCTTATTGAAGGTAAAACCGAAAAAGCGGTTGAAGTGCTTGACAGGGTTATGGAATTATTGCCACATGAAAAAGTACCTTTTGACAATTACATCATTCAGATTGCAGATACCTATTTTCAATGCGGACAAACTGAAAAGGCGCTCGCGATCATAAACAAATATGCCGATAGCTGCGAACAGATTGCATCTTATTATATTAACCAGAACAGCAAGATTGTTAATGAATGCAGTTACGAAATAAGGTATAACCTGCAGATGATGCAAAATTTGGGCTCTACCCTGCAAAAGAACAGGCAGAAAGAATTGGCCGATTCAATTTCAGAAAGGTTGAATAAATTGTACCAGCAGTATACAGTAAAAATCTGAGGTAAGGACAAGCTTCTCATCCTGTCGGGCAGGAAACAAAAAGAACTGTTACCGAATATTGTAACAGTTCAATTTTAATTTATTTTATCATTGCTGTCCCGCCAGGATTTCCCGATTGAGATTTTCTAACTCATGCTTCGCAAGAAAATCTATATCGGGACAAGCTTCTCATCCTGTCGGGCAGGAAACAAAAAAAACTGTTACCAAATATTGTAACAGTTCAATTCTATTTTATTATTGCTGTCCCGCCAGGATTTCCCGATTGAGATTTTCTAACTCATGCTTCGCAAGAAAATCTATATCGGGACAAGCTTCTCATCCTGTCAGGCAGGAAACAAAAAGAACTGTCACCAAATATTGTAACAGTTCAATTTTATTTTATCATTGCTGTCCCGCCAGGATTCGAACCTAGACAGGCAGAACCAAAATCTGCAGTGCTGCCATTACACCACGGGACAATAAATTTTATAAGTGGTGCAAAAATATAAAAAAAAAGGTTTGTACAAACCTTTTTTTGATTAAAGTCTTTCTCGATGCATCAGACAAAAGCTACAGGTTCTTTATTTTATTCCACGACATGAAATCCGTCATTGTCTTTCATGAGTGTTTTGTTGTAAACATCCCAGATTCCCACCGAATCGTTTATCCAAAAATTATTCACTAATTTGTGCATATTGTGTGAAAGGTTAATTTTCAGGCCTTTTGGAACCCGGAGTTCAAGCTCAACCTCAGCAAACCTCCATTTGTTTTCTTCATCAATTCTGAAATAATGGTCAAGAAGCAGCACCGAGTCTTTCAGGTTCCAGCTGTACTCAATATTTTGAAGCATCTCATCTGCATCTTGTACGTTTATATTTCTCATAGATTTATGAATAACAATTTCTAAATTTTTCTGATCGGTTCCGGTTATGTTAAGTTCGGGAATTCCAAGTATTTTTTCACGGCTTTTATCATAGTATATATCATAATCGAATATGGAATAAACGGTAATACCTTCCATATCATTCCTGCTTTCGTTAACTTCAAGGTATAACGCAGTAGGGCTTTTATATTCAATCACCTTAACATCAGAAGATGAAGTCTGGAATGCAAAAGTATTTCCCTCGGTGAAAATCAGGGTGATAAGCATAAAAAGCGCGATAACCCATATTGTAACTGCTGTAGCCTGAAGTACCCTGTTGCTACCCCTTGTATTTGTCATAAGTTTTATACCCCAGATAATAAGGCTGATAACCGGTATTGCAAGAAGAATAATTGTACAAACAATTACTATGGTGAGCGTGCTTGGATCGCTGAAAAAGTTCGTGAGGTCGGGCAGGTAAACCTGTGGCCAGTCAAAACGATGAAACCAGTGGTGCCGTGTAAATGTGAATGTAACGATTCCTGCCAGAAGCAATATACCTGTTATAAGAAATGCGATACCGATAATATAAACAAACACTTTTAAGATTGCCAGGATAATATTACCGAGGGTTTTAAAAATCTCTTCGATTGCAGACACTCCTTTTTTAAACCCCTCTGAATTTCCGATATTCCTGACACTGGATTTAACTTTATGATATTCATCGTTTACCGATCGTTTAATATTTTCTGCGGTTACAGGTTCACCATGCATTTGTAGTTTTTGAGCGGTGGTGCGGGCTTTTGGTACCGCTATCCACAGTATAATGTAAAGCAATACGCCAAATCCGAAAAGACTGATAAACGGAGGTATTATAACATTGATAAACAGCATCAGGATAAACAGTACACGAACAATAAGGGGGTCGATATTGAAATAGGCAGCCAGTCCGCCACAAACCCCTCCAAGTACCGAGTTATCCGGATCGCGGTATAGTCTCCTGTTATATTTCCTGTCAGGGCCAAAACTTTCCTCTCTTGCTTCAGGCTCCTCAGTATGAGGGCTGTTAAACTCAAAATCTTCTATTTTGCCAAGTGTGTCAATGGCTTGCTTAACATCGTTCAAAGAAATTACCTGCTTTGTTTGTGAAATTCCGGCATTGAGCAATTCTGCCAGACGTTGTTCAATATCATCTATTATCTCATTGCCAGCCTCTCCCTCTTCAGAAAAATATTTTCTAAGAGAATCTGTGTACTCTTTCAGCAGGGTATAAGCATCTTCGTCAATATGAAAATGCATACCTCCCAAACTTATCTGCATTGCTTTCTTCATTTTCAAAAAAGTTTTAGGGTTAAGATTTAGATTTTAGGTTATTAATAGCATCCACAAGTTCATACCATGAATTGTCCAGTTCCTTCAGGAAGGATCGTCCCGCATCGGTTAGGGAGTAATACTTTCGCGGGGGCCCCTGCGTTGATTCTTCCCAGCGGTAGTTGAGAAGTCCGGCGTTTTTTTGCCGTGTGAGCAGAGGATAAAGGGTGCCCTCAACAACGATAAGCTTTGCTTCTTTGAGTTTATTCAGAATATCCGATGCATAGGCATCACCCTCGGAAATTATCGTGAGGATGCAATATTCAAGAATTCCTTTCCTCATCTGCGCCTTTGCATTTTCTGCATTCATGATGTTGGTTTTAAAAATTCAATGAAACAGGATAACAGTTACAATTATCTCTTTGATCTTTTTTTTCCGCTGAAGCTGCTTTTAACACTTTCAAACTCTTCTTTAATGAAATTGCCGATGTTTGAAACATTTACCGGATCGCCCCTCATTTCGAGTTTTTGAGCAGTAGTTGCTGCTTCGGGAATAATAATCCACAGAATAATATAAATCAGAAGTCCTGCCCCGCCGAGAAAAAATACTACTACGAAAATGATCCTGAAGATCACCGGGTCAAGATTAAGATAGGCTCCGATACCGCCGCAAACACCGCCAAGTACCCTGTTGTCGGGGTCGCGGTAGATTCTTTTGCTACCACGTGATTGGGCCGTATAGTTCGTACTTTTTTTGCCATCATTCACGTTCTCACTGAATTCATTAGGATTGCCCATTGTTTTTATGATTTTCTGAATATCTGATACAGACACTACCTTTCTTGGCCCGCCAGACCTTTCATTTAGAAGCTCTGCAATTCGTGATTCAATGTCAGTCATTATTTCTTTTGACTCATCCTGTCCCGAAAAATGGCTTTCAATGCGATTGAGGTAATCCTCCAGCATATTGTAAGCATCATCATCAATATTGAACAGAATGCCGCTAAGATTTACAGAAACTGTCTTTTTCATGGTTCATATTGTTTTACATTAATATTGTTTCTTGCCATATGGGTAAGTGTCAATACTTATATACCAGTAGGTTAGGTTATTTGATTGTGCAGTTACAACCTGTGTTGTATCCAAATGCTCACTGTCTGCTTTGCCCTTTTTTGTGTCAGTGCCACAAACTTCATGCAAAGGTTCACTACCGCAAACAGAGTTACCTGAAATACGGGAGGTATATCTTTGATTTACAGGCATTATTAATACTGCCAGGATGAATGCAACAATTGCAAATATATATTTTAAACAGTTCAATGAGATAATTTTTTTATATAACAAGGTACATTTTAATACAAAGATATAAAAATATTTTACTACTATGCAATACATAGTAGTAAAAAAATATATTTTTTTATTATTTTCCATTAAACCTGTTATTTACTATTTTCTAATTTTGATAATAAAAATGAATAAACCAGGGATGTGGTCAATATCAGAAAATTTGGCGGTTATAATGTTGTTCGTGATTTATTGTAACTTAATAACGCTCAAGCCACCGGTACCTTCGTGTAGAATCACCGAATTTCGCAGCAAGTGAAATCTCATGCGAGCCATTTGAAAATTTGGCGATACCAGCGAAACTGTAATCAAATGAATAGGCAAAATACAGATTGTTAAATTTCATTCCGAGCAGAATTATTGCATCACCTGAATTCCTGGCAGAGAATCCGAACCAGTATTCGCGGTTAAAAAGAAATTTGACACTGAGGTCTGACAATGTCTGTAACCTTTCGTTTGTTCTAATAATAAATGATGGTTCATATTCCCATTTCGGGTTTCTATTAAACTTTTGCCGGTATGCCCCAATAAAATAATAATGTCTTCGCAGCCTGATATCTTCTGCCCCGGAAAACTCAAAATTCGAACTGAGTTTAAAAGATGACTGAAACAGTTGTGCAACTGAAAATCCAAGATGGAATTTCTGGTTCATATAATTCATTCCGAATGTGGCATCGGGAATAAGTGTCCCTTTGCCAATCAGGGCATTCAGCCTGTCGTCGGGGTCTTTTAACACAGCTTGTTCCCTGCTTATTTTAAACTGGTAAATTGAACCTGAAAGACCAAAAGATAGTTGTGAATTTTGAATAAAAATATGATAGGCATAAGCAAATTGTAACCCGGTTCTTTGTATCGCGGCATTGTTGTCATTGTAAAGGTTTAGCCCAAGGCCAACCCGCCCTTTGGAACCTCCTTTATAAGCGCTGCTCCCGAATAGCTTTGATTTTATACTATACCTGCTTTTAAGTATCCTGGTCTGTGCACTAAACGAGTATGTTTCGGGTGTATTGGTAACAAAACCCAGCCACTCTTTTCTTGCTGAAAGATCGAGTGATGTTCTTCCGTCCAATCCCGCCACCGAGGGATTAATTAGAAATTCGTTCATGATATACTGGCTGTATTTTGGCAATTGCTGCGCCAGCATACCTGAATGGAATGCAAGACAGAAGAGAATATTTATTATAAATAATGCCTTCATGTGGGTTAACTACAGACAAGTATAAGTTAAATATTCTTTATCGGCCACAAATTCAACTATTTTTAATAAACAACCTATACTACGTATCTATTTTACTAAATGTTATATTTCTTTAAAATTAACCTGAATATAGAAAACAGATAATGGTAATCTGAATGGAACATTACCTTATTATGGTTATTGTACCCTTTATCGGGTCGCTGGTATTATTCTGGTCAAGATAAATCATGAAATAGTATGAATCAACAGGCAGATCTTTATCTGAGTTGTCTTTTCCATGCCAGATACCGTTTCCGTCGTCGTAATTTTTACTAAGGTCTCCGTTAAATACAAGTTTGCCCCATCTGTTATATACAAATACTTTTGCATTGGGGTATATTTCGTAGAACTTGTGGCTGATATGGTTATTATCAACATAGGTTACATCCCAGTAATCGTTAGCCCTGTCGTTATTTCCGGGGGTGAATGCAGTTGGTATATCAAGACAGTAGTTGTTGATACTTAGTACTTCAAAAGCTGTATCGGCACTGCAATTATTGGCATCGGTAATGGTAACAAAGTACCAGTTGGGTTTAAGACCGGTCAGCAACGGGCCTGTGATTTCTGGGTAGTCTTGCCAGGAGTAACGGTATTCCGATGTTCCCCCGTCAACACTGATGGAAATTTCCCCATCTCCCCAATCGGGACAGAACGCTTTCTGTATATTTTCTATCACTATTTCAAGCAATTCGGGTTCTGTTACTGTTACAACAGTATCTGAATAGCAGCTTTTAATATCAAATATTCTTACCGGGTAATTTCCTGCGGCAATGCCTTCAACATAGGTGCCGGTAATTGGGTTGCCCTGCCACATATAAGTATAATTGCCGTTTCCGCCAGTAGCTGCCAGTGTTATTTCAGCATCGGTATACCCAAAGCAGCTAACATTTTTAGTATCGGTGTGAAGCCTTATTTTTTCAGGCTCTTCATTGTTAAAGGAGATATCATTTTTGCAACGGTTGTTATCAGAAACTATAACTGAGTATGTACCGGCCTCTGCATTGTTCAGTATTTTTGTATTATTCCCGGTATTCCATAAATATGAGAATGGAGGATCACCGCGCAAAATATTTACTTCAAGAATTCCATCTTTACCACCATAGCAGGTAACAGGCATGTTGACATTAATCTCAAGAATCAGCGTTGAATCTTGCGCGATTACAGCCGAATCAAAAGCTGTACATAAATTGATATCGGTTACCGTTAAATAATATGTGCCCAGCGGCAGGTTAAAAATGCTGTCGGTTACCAGTCCGGTGTTCCATAGATAACTGAGTGTGCCCGTTCCTCCGGCAGCGTTTGCTTTAATGGCTCCGGGTACTTCACCTGCACAGTCAATATTTTTTGGCACGAGCGCAAGCGATAATGGTTGAGGTGCAATAAGGGTATCTGTCCAGAATACTTTGCAGTTATTCGTATCTGAAACGGTGAGGTTATATATTCCTGCAGGCAGGTTTTTCAAAAGGTTGCCACTATATCCTGAAAGATGCCCGTTGACCAGCCACTCAAAATTGTGCCTTCCCATACCTCCGCTTGCATAAATGCTTATTATACCGTTCAAACTGTCTGCACAGGAGATACCGAAAGAGTTGTAATCTTTCACGAAAGAAGAATCAATCCAGAGCCTGGATGGTTCAGTGAGTATGAAGGTGTCGTTTTTCATACAGTTTATGCCGTCTGCTATCGTAACGAAGTAGGTGCCGGTCTTCAGGTTGATGATGTCTTCGGTTACAGCTCCATTGTTCCAGGCGAATGTATATGGATTTTCAATAATATCTCCGCCGGTTACTGACAGGTTAATATAGCCGTTTGAATCTCCTTTGCATCGAAGGTTGTTTATACCGTCAGGCGCCATGGGAATTTCGGTATTAATCAGTATTTCCGATGGCTCTGTCAGTTCAAAGGTATCGGTTACAGCGCATCCGAAACTGTCAGTTATTGCAACGGAATAAACACCGGCAGGTAAAACAGACTGGCTGCTGCTGTGCAAATCTACTGTACCTGTACCTTCTATTACCTGCCAATTGTATCTGTAAGGCAGATAGTAATGGCCGCCTGCAACCGAATTCAGGCTGATGCTCCCGTCATTCAAACCAAAACAACTGATATTGTACCGGTTATGATAATCTGAAAGGATGAGGTCATTAATAATTATCGGATCGGGTTCGTTGAGGGTAAGACTGCCAACGGCTGTACAATTGTTAATATCTGTATAGTTAAGTAAATATTCGCCGGCCTTCAGGTTGCTGAATATATATCTCCAGTCGTTTCCTGAAAATGTTGTGTCAATTTCAACACCTGAAAAGTTAATGGTTACAAAATCCTCACCGACATTCCACAAGGTGATACTGCCGTTTGTTTCTCCTTTGCACCCGATATTAAACTCTTGGTCATCCAGTGGCCTGTAATCATAGTATTCCGGTTCCATATATACATAAACGGGTGTTGGTTCACTTATTGGTTCCTTAACCTTAATCAGGCATCCATTCGTATCTGTTACAGTAAGGTTGTACATACCATCATTAACGTTATAGATGGTATCTGCATAGATCGAATCTTCTACGCTTGGAATTTTCCAGGCTGCAATAAAACCGGCCATGCCCCCTGTGATATCAACCGTTATTGTTCCGTCGTTGTTATTACAGGTGAGCGTATCTACAATTACAATATTTGCAAGCAGCTTATCAGGCTGGGTCAGGGTGAAAGTATCCCTGTCGAGGCAATTGAGCTTATCGTTAATTACCACATGGTATTGTCCTGCGGCAAGGTTCTCAATATCTTTTGTGGTTTTTGAATTGCTCCATTGGTAATTGAGATCGCTGACACCATAACCCGAAAATGCTGTGATACCCCCGACAGGCATCAGGCTTACGGAGCCGTTGTGCTCGTCGTAACACCTTATATTATGAGGGGTCAGCGGCACCCGTGCCTTGTATGTTGAAACAGAATCTATCTGGACGATAAGCCTGGGCGCTACCCAAACAAATGCAGTATCTATAATACCGGGGCACTTTTCTGAATTGTTGACGCCACGCAAATAAGGTGAAACGACAAAATCTACCCTTTGTGCAACAGATGAATTGTTTATGATTGAGTCAATGATAAGTCCACCGGGTGCAAGATTGAAAGTATCCTGCCCATAATAAACTTCAACCTCCGGAATATTATAAAGCGGCTCATACCTGAACCTTACAGGATGTTTGGCCACACTTATCGTAGTTAATCCAATATTTGAATTAAACCCGGTACATATGGTATCAAGTATAGGAGACAGGGTTACTTTCGGGGTTGGTTCCACCCATACCACGGCGATTTTTTCAATTCCCTGGCAACGTGTATTTCCAGTGTTATCTGTAGAATATGGAGTGATTGTAATGATCACCCTTTGAGCGGTGTCTGTCAGGTTGGTGAATTGTTCAATTATGGTATCATTTTTAAAATATCCTGTTTGAAGGCCAGTATTAAAAGGCGCCAGGGACCCAATATGCTCGGCCTGGATGATATATTTAAACCTGATGGGATGTGTTGGGGCAACGGGACTTGTTATTTCAATTCCGGTTTCAGTTTCATTACAGATAGTATCGAGCATAGGACTGATGGTAAACCTTAGCGAGGGCTCAAGCCAGATGATGGCTGTATCGCTTATGCCGGGGCACTTCTGGTTATTTAGCGCGTCAACCAGGTAAGGTGTAATGATAAATAAAATTCTTTGCGCGGTATCACTGCTGTTGGTTAAGGTTTGATCTATGACATCGGTTGTCAGCAGGCGGTTTTCATCAATGTATCCGCTAACCGACGCAGGATTTTCCGGGATTACCTCAACATTGAATTCTATTCTGTTGGTAGGACGACGGGTAGCCGTTGTAAGCCTGATATAGGTGGCAGTTTCATTACATATGGTATCTTCCTGGGGAACCGCGGTTACTTTTGCAGTAGGTTCGACGAAAATTGTAATGATTGTCTGAATACCGGCACATCGCTGCTGCCCTTTATCGCTAAGGGTAAACGGTGTAATAATGTACCTTATCCTTTGTGCTGAATCACTGATGTTTATAAGTTGTTGAGAAAGGATACTATCCACGGTGAAGTTGGAAACATTATTATATCCTGATAATCTGGTTGGAAAATCAGGAACAGCAAGGATATTGAAATTAACACCAATAGTTGCAATTGTTGGTGATGTAAACTGAATATTTGTGAAATCATAGTTGCAAATTGTATCCTGCTGTGGAATGGCTACTATCCTTGCACTTGGTTCTACCCAAATCACAACAGTATCAGGAATACCAAAGCATTTCTGGTTATTATTATTATCAAGTGTTACAGGGGTAAAGACATATACAATGCGCTGAAACGAGTTGCTGATATTGATCAGTGAATCGTTTATGGTTGAGTTTACCGGCAGGTTATTGCCGCTATATCCATCAAATACAAACAAACTATCCGCATGATCGGGAATGGCCACATAGTTAAACCTTAATTCCCTTGTCGGTTTTGTTGGTGAAGTGAAGGAAATATCAATTCTTTCGCGGTTGCAAATTGTATCGAATGAAGGGGTGGCGGAGATTTTCGGTGTGGGTTCCACGAAGATAAAAGTGGTATCTCTTTCGCCAGTACACCTGATACTGCCGTTATCTCCGACAGTGTAAGGCAAAACAATGAACCTGATAAGCTGTGCTGTGTCTGAGTTGTTGATGATATTATCCTGTATACGGTACCCGTTTGGCAGCCCTGTCTGTGGCCCATTCACGGTAACGCTCATATCGGCCGGGTTTTCAGGTTCGATAATATAGCTGAACCTTATGGGGTGTGATGGTTTGCTGACACTGGTGATAAGAATATCTGTTGCATCTCCGTTGCACAATGTATCTGACTGCGGGACAAGTACCACTTTTGGTGAAGGTTCAACAAA
>JAWOHT010000011.1:0-5531 GCA_046485045.1 Bacteroidales bacterium | reverse complement strand
AAAACCCCGTTGGATAATATAAGATTTTTCTGAAGTGAAATATTGTTCAGGATTCTTGCTCCTGCGGTATTATTGAGTTCCAAACGACCGAACGTTCCGGTTCCTGAAACATTCTGCAGCGAAGTACCGTTCAGAATTACACCGCCGGTTGCGGGATCTCCATCGTAATTGGCATTGTTTATAAAATGGCCCTTCACATTAATATTATAGGTACTGCCCAGTAGCTGCCCTGAGGTGAGGGTAAGGTCATTGAGTATTGTAATGTTTCGTATTAAGGATAAAGAAGTAACGGGGGAAACCAGCATATTGTAAAAATCAGTTGCTGTTGATCCCTGCAAGGTTTGAACCCCTCCGCCAAAGGTGGTGAGGTTATTAAAATGATTGTAGCTTCCATTGTTGACAAAATCACCTTTAATGGTCACATGAATGTTATAGGTTGTATTTGCATCGAAAATGCTTCTGTTATTGGTAAGCGTCAGATTGCCATTTAATACCAGGGGACTAATCAACAGTTTAACCGTGGCATTGCGGGCGGTTCCGGAAGTTTTTCCGGTAATGGTAAGATGATTGATGGCAACATTGGCATCTAAAATATAATTTTGAACAGCATCAACCACCGGACCGACAGACGGGCTCTGGGTAAATATTATTTCACCTCCGGTAACCAAACCTGATGCCGGCCTGAGGTATAAATCACCATAGGTATTACCGCCGCCTCCACGCACGATGGTGATGCTGCCTCCCGAGACGTTGAATACGCTGCCACTATTTAATACTTCAAGTTTTGCATTTGTACCAATGGCCGCCTGTCCATTTATTACAACTGTTCCTCCGCTTTGTGTGTAGTTAAGTATTCCGTTGGTTGTGGCAGGATTGCGACGTATCTGCCCATTGACGATTAAAGTTCCGCCTTGAATTTCGATTGCAGAAGCGCCACTTCCGGAATATTCAATGTCATTATTATTATTGGTTGTTCCATTGACAGGCCCCACATATAAATTTCCATTTATCAAAGTAAGTTTACCATTCAGGAAAAGATCATTTATATTGGATGCTGCATTGGCAATCAGAATATTCCTGTTATTGGCATTTGAATAATCAATATACATACCTGCTGTTGATGGAATAGTAAAGGTACTCCCCCGGGTAATCGTGAAATCAGTGGTTGGATTGACACGCATATAGCGAAAGGTACCGTTTTGAAGGTGGAGCCAATTATCAACGGGAGTTGTTAAAGTACCCCCTATATTTATGGTGAGGGTTGTTGCCTGAGAGGCGCCTTTATGAATTGTCAGTGTTTCAAAAATTGTTAACGGGTTATTTGCAGTATTTGTAATCCATGCAGAAGTATTTCCAAAAAAAGTAACAGGAAGAAGGGAAAAATCACACTGGCGAAGGGTACTTGTCCCACCGGCAACTGTACCAACCGTATTATTAATAAGACTTCCTCCTATAGATAAATTTTGACTTGTAGCGCCACCATAAACATCAATGGATGAATTAGGTGAAACAGTAACATCTCCATAAACTACTATATTTTGAGTTATGGCGCCATTGCCATACCAAATTAACGAACCGCCCTGAATATCAAGATTGCCATGAATGGTGATTGTTTTAGGAATTCTTACGTTTGGCGCTGTCGGGTAATTTACATTCCAGGTCGGGCAGAACCAGGAGTCGGCATTTTGCCCCCTGGTAATCAGGTTTCCATATATAGTGAGATTGTTATTTGGAAAAATAATATTAGAACCACCAAGTGGTGAAAGAATCAGGTTACCGTACGACATGGTTCCGTTTGGCAAATAATAGGTAGTTCCGGCTGTAGGGTTGGTGGTATAAAGTTCTGTTGTACCGAGGTTTTGGTTAAAATCAGAAAAGTCGCCGGATAGAAATTCATAGGTTTGGGGAGCAGCTACACTGCCATAATGTGTAGTAATTCTGAAAATACCATTTCCATTCGGATGTGATTGCACCATGCTAAATACACATGCCGGATTATAACCAATATCCAATACTGAACCAGCTTCTATTTGCAGGCTCGCGGAGTTCTGAACACCTGTATTGGCTGTTGTGTTGTCTGTAACTAAAAAAATTGAATCGCTATTGCCTATGATAACAATATCGTTTATGCCGGGTACTACAGACGGCGGATTGGTTACAGTATGACTTGTTAACGACCAGTTATTTACATCGTTCCATGACCCCGATTGCCTGCTGTAAAATGTAGCAGGGGTACCAAACGGATTTGCAGGGTTATCATCGCCAGCCGTAAAATCGCCATCAATAAAGGTTGTATTTTCCAAAAAAGTTCCGGTTCCCGGTTCTCCGATTACATTGTTGGTTTCATCAACATCAGCAGTTGTTCCAACTGTCCACGTATATGATGATGGATCGTACCTTGCAGCTGTATATTCATCTTCTGATATGCCGGCGCCGGTCACCACATTGCTTTGGTCATAAATATATCCGTGCGTAACCGTAGAAGCGCCCAAAGTAAAGCCGCTGGATTTAACCCGCCAGAAATAAGATAAGCTTCTTCCGGTTGCAGTTACATTGGGGTGCGCATAATTTACAGGTACTATGGTAATTGAGCCATATAATGCCGGTGGGGTATCAAAACCTAAGACAGCAGGGGTGTAACCGGTAACCCCGACAGGGAAATTAAAAGCGCTAATGGTCGAATAAACTTTTGTAACACCCCCGTCGCCTGCATTTCCACTGGTCTGAATATACCTGGCGCCACCTGAGCCCGAAACAGAAGCAGCAGCCCCGAGTTTTAAATTATAGGTTCCTATATCGAATAATTTGTCCTGAGAAAATGTAAGGGTCCCATTTATAGTTGTGTTAGCAGTCAAAGAAACAGGTGCGTTTAGAACATCAGTATTATTAATCTCCAGATTCTGAAATATCCCGTTTCCATCACCGTCAATAATTTGGGGATCGTCATCGGCCAGCATTATTTTGCCTGTACCTGTATGAACGCCTGAATTATACAACCAGGATGATGTTGTGGTGGCTGATGTGGTAAAATTTATTGTTTTCCCGCCATCATCAATATTACCGTTTAAGATCATCAAAGAATCGGTAACTGAAATAGCTGATTGTGATCCACTTAAGGTCAGTGTTGTTCCATTGGGTTTATCAATCTTTAATTTTTTCAGCGCAAGTGCAGTAGTTGTATTTACACTAAAATTCTGACTGCCGGCGCCGTTAAATATGGTCCAATTTGTACCCGGTGTGTAGGTTGTTCCGCTGGCAATGCTGAAATTTTCACCAATTGATACATTCAGGTTATTTGCATCAAAATCTCCGGCAACCAGTGAAATGCTGCCTGGAACCCGCAAAGGATATGTGTTTAAAAGCACCCGTGAGGCGCTGCTTGCCCTGTTAATGATAAGGTTTCCCAAGGGAGCATTGGAAAGTATAATATGGTTGGGAGAATTAGCGCCTGTACCGATCGTGGGAGCCAACTCCAATGTACCACCGGTAACATTAATATTCCCCGTAGCGGACAATACTTCAAAAACTTTCTGCTGGGCGGCAGTTGAGCCATCGCCGCAGACATCATAAATTCTAATTGTACCACCGGATAAGGCAAGAACATTTGCTGCATTATTCATATTGAAAGTTCCCTTGCTGCCGTCAAGGCCGGCTGTTGACCTGTTAGTGTTCAGTGTAGCTGTTGTGGCATCGAAAATATCACTCATGGTTGCATAAGCTGTTGGCGTTCGCTGAAAACGCCCGCGTAGAATAAACGTGCCGCCCGACTGGTCAAATGAAGAAAGTCCCCCAGTTCCTCCTGCAGCTCGAAACTGCTTGGCATCAATAATACCGCCGTTAATCACAAACTGGCCCGAAGCCAAATCCCATGTGATAAAACCACCCGATTCACGGGTTGAAAAATAACCCTCGTTAATCTGTAACTTTCCATAAATCGAAAATGAACTGCAACCGCCTTGTCCGACACCGATAGTGGTATTGTCAGGCGCTGCAACGTTATACGCCACATTCACTTCCCTGTAATCATCGGCAGTGGACAACACAACCACATCGGTTCCATCAAGAACCAAAGCGCCGTTGGCCGGTATATAAAAATCGGAATTAGGACTGGCGCCACCTTCAGCACATGTGCCTTCTGAGAGAGAAGGTATCGTATTTAAACCTTGCAAAATGAATGTTCCTGTCCTTATCCAAAGCGCTTTTTTCAGATTGGGATTACTGCCTCCCCCATCACCACCTGCGATATTGGCACCAAAAAGTCTGAAATACGGGTATGCCGAAGAATACACGGTTAAAGAATAACTTTGATCGACCCCTTTATCCAGAACAAGATTATAAAAATCGGTTGTGTTATTACAGGTCAGCGTATTGTGCGTGGCCCCTCTGAAATAAACAGTGGCAAAACCGGAACCGGCTCCCAGGGTTGTTGGAGGAAAAGAATGATATATAGGGTAAGTTAAATTGGTAAACCGAACCAATCCGTTATTGGTGAAATTACCAAACAGCGTTATTCTGTGTGAATGGGCATCGTAGTAATTGATATATGGTGCAGTTGTTGAAGTAGCAATATTCAGGGGACTTGTTACTGTGTTTGTAACCCCGGCGCCAACGGTAAACGAGGCTCCGTTATCAACTGTTATATCTCCGTAAATGGTAAGTTGTCGCCTGTTTGCTGTATTGTCATTCAACCTGAATGTACCTTGCTTTATGTGCAGATTTCCATTTATAATCAGATTATTCAATTGGGTACCAATAGCTCCCGGGGCATTTACTCTTAAATTGTTATAGGAAGTCTGGCCAACCGGAAACGTGAAATCCGAGGCATTATAATATTCAGTTGTACCGCCTCCGGTTTCAACAAAGGTATTTGTGATGGTTGCCGGAAAATTTACAGACGCCAGTTTCAGCGTACCCATTCCTTTCAGCCTGGCAATTCCGGAAGTAAAGCTATAAGCTGCCATATCAAGAATACCGCCGTAGTTAATATTTACCTCAAGACCTGAATTAGTTATATTTCCGGGTAATGTAACAGTTCTGCCATTGAGTATAACTATTACATCGTTATCTTCCGGAATTGCGTTACCAACCTGTGTTGTACCACCCGGGTCTGTAGTCCATGTTTCAGGTGTATTCCACCCTCCGGTCTGGTAAGAATAAAACGTTCCCAAAGCGCTCGCTGTCCATGAGGAATTGGTTGTACCAATATTGGTTGTACCCGAAACTGTAAAATTATCAGCGCCAAAACCTGCTGTTCCGGTGGGTATCTGCCAGTTGCCTGCACCGGGTTTCACCAATATAATGGAAGGGGGGAAAATTGCTTCAGCCGGGTTATACATAAAAGTGGCGGTTATTGTTTTTGGTCCCGTGCTGGCGATAATATCCCAATACCTGGTTATGTAATTTGATGCCATAGCACCTGTAGCAACTGCTTTTATGCTTATGGTACCGGTGGTTCCCGAAATAGCCGATATGTTCACAGGTGAATAATAGCCACCTGAACCAATAGGAAAAACTATCGGCAAGGCAGCTAC
>JAWOHT010000277.1:0-4217 GCA_046485045.1 Bacteroidales bacterium | reverse complement strand
CATGATGTGCCAAAAAAATGAATATTTGAAAAAATTTAAAAAGATTAAATGGCGATAATATCGGCTGGTTTTTACCATCACTGCAAGAGCAATATTTAAATGAAAACGATAGTGCACAAAACTTCCAATATGAGTCTTTCAAAGTCACCGACTGGAATTCAGGGATTTGATGAAATAACTGCCGGGGGGTTACCTGCAGGCCGACCTACGCTCGTTTGTGGTGGAGCAGGTTGCGGAAAAACGCTTTTTGGAATGGAGTTTCTTGTGCGCGGGGCAATGCAGTTTGACGAACCGGGTGTGTTTATGTCGTTCGAAGAAACCAGTGAAGAATTAATTATAAATGTTGCTTCACTTGGTTTCGATTTGGAAGACCTTATTAAGAATAAAAAAATTGTTCTTGAGCATGTTCATGTGGAGCGCAGTGAGATAGAAGAAACCGGCGAATACGATTTGGAAGCATTGTTTATTCGCCTGGGTTATGCAATAGATTCAATTGGGGCAAAGCGTGTGGTATTAGACACCATTGAATCGCTGTTTGCCGGATTGCCAAACCAGTTGATATTACGTGCCGAACTGCGTCGTTTGTTCCGCTGGCTAAAGGATAAAGGTGTAACTGCAGTAATTACAGGTGAGCGTGGAGATGAAACATTAACCAGGCAAGGACTGGAAGAATATGTTTCAGACTGTGTTATTATGCTCGACCATCGTGTAACCGAGCAGACTTCGATTCGTCGTTTGCGGGTTGTAAAGTACCGTGGTTCAATTCACGGTACCAATGAGTATCCATTTCTGATAGATGAAACTGGTTTTTCAGTTTTACCGGTTACTTCTTTGGGATTAGAACATATTGTATCAAATGAAAGAATCTCAAGTGGGATAAAAGCATTGGATGAAATGCTTGAAGGAAAAGGTTATTACCGGGGCAGTACAATACTTGTTTCGGGTACCGCCGGAATAGGAAAAACCAGTACCGCGGCTCACTTTGCTGAAGCTGCTTGTGAAAGGGGAGAACGCGTTCTCTATTTCTGTTTCGAAGAGTCTCCCAACCAGCTAATGCGTAATATGCTTTCTATCGGCATTAAATTAGAACCATGGGTAAAGAAAGGACTGTTAAAATTTCATGCGGCTCGGCCTACGCATTACGGTTTGGAAATGCATCTTGCGGTAACGCACAAAATTGTTTATGAATACAAACCTGATATTGTAATCCTGGATCCGATAAGTACTTTCGTTATTGGTGAAAAAGAGTTCGAGGTTAAAACCTTATTAATGCGCATTATCGATTTTCTTAAGGTAAACCAGATTACAGCATTATTTACCAACCTCACTTCGGCTGAATGCAGTATTGAGAGTTCTGATGTTAAAATATCATCCCTGATAGATACCTGGTTATTACTGCGTGATATAGAGCTAAACGGCGAACGAAACAGGGGTATGTATATTCTGAAATCGCGCGGGATGGCCAACTCTAACCAGATTCGTGAATTTGTATTAACCAACCAGGGTGTAGAATTGCGTGAGGTTTATATTGGTGCAAGCGGAGTTTTAACCGGCTCAGCCAGAATAGCACAGGAAGCCCTTGAGAATTCAGAAGTTTTGACACGTAAACATGAAATAGAATTGAAAAAACGTGAAATAGCGCGAAAAAGAAGAGCACTGGAGGCAAAGCTTGCAACTATTCGCACTGATTTTGGGTCGGAAGAATCGGAAGCCATCAAAATCATTGAAGCAGAACGAGAAATGATAAAACGACTCGAACAGGATAAAATAGAAATGGCCGTAAGCAGAAAAGCTAAAACCGGAAGGAATTCAACAAAGAACCTGAAAAAGTAATTAAAAGATGAGTAT
The DNA here is from genome assembly GCA_046485045.1 of Bacteroidales bacterium. Taxonomy (GTDB): domain Bacteria; phylum Bacteroidota; class Bacteroidia; order Bacteroidales; family UBA10428; genus JAFGPL01. Next base: position 2,369 of record JAWOHT010000277.1, on the reverse strand, counting down.
CACATGAATAAAATGGATTTGAATTCAGAAAAGAAAATTAAAGAAAAACCCAAAAGAGTTGCAAATGACAAGTGGGTCCTTCGTTTATATGTCGCAGGTCAAACACCAAAAGCCCTCACCGCATTTGCAAATCTGAAAAAAATATGTGAAGAACAATTGAAGGGAAAATACTCCATTGAGGTAATTGACCTTTTGAAAAACCCGGAAAAGGGTGCCGTTGATCAGATTTTTGCCCTGCCAACATTGGTAAGAAAATTACCGGTACCTGTTCGTAAGATAATCGGTGATCTCTCAAATACAGAACGTGTGCTAATTGGATTGGATTTACTGCCTGCAGACTGATTATTTGCTTTTTATGAGACATAAAAATGAAAGATAAAAAACCCATAGAAAAAAGCGCGTCAGAAGATTTTGACCTGACAATATCCAAAGGGTACAAGGACAAATATTTGTTGCGTTTATACATAACCGGCACAACAAACCGGTCAATTCTGGCCATAACAAACCTCCAAAAGATTTGCCAGGAATACCTTGAAGGAAGATACGAACTGGAGGTTATTGATCTTTTTAAACACCCTAGTTTAGCAAAAGACGAACAGATCATTGCCGCACCGACTTTGATTAAAAAATTACCTCTTCCATTCCGCCGTATTATTGGCGATATGTCGAACAAAGAAAAAGTGCTTTTTGGATTGGATCTGAGAGAGCTAAAGAATGAGAAAGATCCACAGTAATCTGCATACACTTTATTATGATTAAAAAATGATCAAAACAAAAGAACAACTTATTATTGAAAATGAGGCATTTCGCTCCCGTTTGAAAGAAATGGAAGAGGCGCTTGATGCGATCCGAAACGGAGAAGTGGATGCTATTGTGGTTTCTGGTAAGCAGGGAGAACAAGTCTATTCTGTCAGTTCCGCTGAAACACCCTATCGTACTTTTATTGAGGAGATGAGCGAAGGAGCCGTTACGCTTACCAAAGAGGGTACCATTCTTTATTGTAATCAGCGGTTTGCTCAAATTGTAAAGCATCCATACAAAAAGGTCATTGGGTCATCCATTAAACGTTTCATTACGCCAAATGACAATTCAAAATTAGATGCCTTTCTGGCTCAGCTGACCCATGAAAAGCATGATGTTTTAATTGTAACCCTGACCAATACATTGTATCTCAGGTTGTCGATTCACCATTTGCCGCCATATCTGCAGGGCGATAATTACATACTTATTGCCACTGATATTTCAGACCTGAAGAAAAGAGAATATGAACTTATTGAATTAATTGGGAAGTTAACAAACCACATTAATGCATTGAGGGAATTGCGCATAAATAATATTAGTGAAACATTAGATGTGAGGGGAATTAAGAACAAATTAGAGACTGCAAACAATAAGTTATATAAAGAAATCCTGAAACTAAATCGGGTAGTAGAAAAACTAAAGCAGAAGCAAAAGAAGGCAACTGTTTGAATCATGAGAACCTGCGATTTATGTAATTTAAATATATAGCGGTGTAATACTTTCTGAGATTAATGAACACACCTTTGTTGTGTGAAAATTCATTCACAATCCAATACTCAAAAAATAATGAGAATATTAAATTTATTGGCAATTTTCGCCATATCACTTATGGTATTGTCAGCCGGTTGTAAGAAAGATGAAAAAGAGCCAGCTACTAACGTAATTATTGATCAAACAGTAGTGCAGCCAACCATTTATCTTGGATCAACAACTGGTTTTGTTGTTTTGGCCGGCTCGTTAATTTCCAATATTCCAACTTCTGCCATTACCGGTGATATCGGATTAAGTCCCGCTGCCGGAAGTCAGATTAACGGATTTGGCGCTGGTGAGATCACCGGAACAATTTACACGGTTGATGCCGCTGGCCCTGCAGGTTCAGTAACTAATGCCGCTGGTCTTACGGTTGCCAAAGCAGATTTAACAACCGCTTACAACAATGCAGCCGGACGTACATCAACGGATCTGGTTTATCTTGCCGGAAACATTGGTGGACTAACCCTAACCCCCGGGCTTTATAAATCGAACGGATCCCTTGAAATTTCTTCGGGCGACCTTACATTCGATGCAAAAGGCAATGCCAATGCAGTATTTATTATTCAGATCGCGTCTTCTTTTAACATGACTTCCGGACGTCAGGTTGTTTTAACCGGAGGAGCCCTGGCATCAAATATTTTTTGGCAGGTGGGTACTTCGGCAACGCTGGGAACTACCTCGGTTTTTAAAGGCACCATAATGGCCGATCAGTCTATTTCCATGAATACAGGTGCTACCATTCAAGGTCGATTGTTTGCACGTATTGCCGCTGTGACATTAAACAGTAATACGGTTGTAAAACCATAATACGACAA
>JAWOHT010000134.1:0-13566 GCA_046485045.1 Bacteroidales bacterium | reverse complement strand
CTGCTGGCTGCTGTTCTTCTTGGTTCTGCCGGAGCCTTGGTATTGTACAGGTACCTGCCGGGCGCTTATAAGTGTCCGCTTCAACCGGGGGAATTTATAATAGCATGGGCGCTGTTGATCATTATTACACTGGCAACCATTAGTTTTCAGGCCATGCTGGTGGCATTCAGCAATCCGGTAAAATCGCTGAGATATGAATAGAAAAGACCGCAACCCCCTAAAGGGGCTTATACAAGAGGTGTATGAGATGTTGGTTAGAATGAAGTTGAATTCTTTGATTTAAGATGTGAAGTGAGGAAGCCAATGTGCCCTTCAGGGGATTTAGGGGTGCATTGATTTAATCCCAAACACTATAGCAGGGTTGGTACCTATTTCGTGGATTACTATATATCTTCTTTCTTTTCCTGAATCCTCGACCGCTGAAATTTTTTCTCCGCTTTGATTTTTTTTGAAGTAATTCTTCTCTCAACAGCCTGTTTTGTTGGTTTTGTGGCGATCCGTTTCTTCCTTTTTTTCAATGCCTGAGCCAGATACTGGTAAAACCTCTTTTCCGCCAGTTGTTTGTTCATCAACTGGCTTCGTCTTTCTTGTGCAAAAACCTGCAAATAGCCTTCTGCGTTAATCCTGCGTTTGAGTTTCTCCTTTACCAGTTCTTTTTCCTCATTTGTAAGCAGGTTCGAATTTTCAATATGAAACCTTATCTCCACCCTGGTTTCGGTTTTGTTCACATGCTGTCCGCCCGGGCCGCTGCTGCGAGAGGTCTGAATGATATACTCATTCTCAAACGGACGGTTTTCAACAGGTTTTCTGGTATTCGATAACATGATGGTACATTTATAAAAACCGGTAAAAAATTACTGGTTTTTCAGGTCATTATTTACAGGATGATATACAATAATTCCGCTGCAATTTACACAATTAAATCAGTATTTGCAGACAGTAAAGCCTATCAATCAATTTTTTACTTTTATTCCTGTCAGATGAAAACCTGACATCATTTAAAAACCTGAAACCTGGAATGCATTATGGGCAAGTATTTTGAAGCTTTGAATGAAGATATCAGATTTGTTGAGGGATTAAAGTCATGCATGAATTGCGGTGTCTGCACAGCCATATGTCCCGCAGCCTCATTCTATAACTACGATCCGCGTGTTATTGCCAACATTGTTCAGAGCCGCGATGAAGAAAAAATTGAAGAACTTCTGAAAAGTGAAACCATCTGGTACTGTGGTCAGTGCATGTCATGTAAAACCCGTTGCCCCCGTGGTAATACTCCGGGAATGATTATCATGTCATTAAGAACATTATCACAAAGACTTGGCTTTTTTACAGAATCTGAAAAAGGCAGGCAGCAGTTGGCTATTAAGCGCATAGTTGGAGAAAACATTTTAAAAATAGGGTATTGTGTTTATCCCGACTCAATAGTTCCCGAAGAACATCCTGAACAGGGTCCTTCTTGGGAGTGGGTTTATAAACACCGCGAAAAAATTATGTCAAAGTTTGGGGCCAACTATAAAGGTAAGGGTCCGGGTGCATTAAGGAAAATAGATGATAAAGACCTGGGTGAGTTAAAGCATATTTTTGATGAGACAGGGGGAACCAATTTTTTTGTAGAGATAGAAAAACACTCCTATGCAAAAGCTAAAGCAATGCATCTGACACTTGATGATTCGACCGATAATGAATATATGAACCATATTTCAAATTACAACAGTAACAACCATTCAAAAGAATAACCAAACACTATGAAATTAGAAGGAAAAAAAAGGATATGGAACGACTATCAGAAAGACATTGCAGATGATAAATACTATTTTCAGCGCAGTTGTATCAGGCAAAACTTTTTCCCGGGTTCTGAACATGCTTTTTTAAGAATTCTGAAAGATGAGCTGGGAAAAGATATTTGCGACGATGAGCATCACACAACCTGCACAGGAATTGGTTACCATGCTGATGTGGTGCTTTTTGATACCATTATGACTGTTGTTGCCCGCCATTTTGCTTTAATGACAGAGAAGGGTTATGAAAATATGATTATCTCGTGTGTAACCTCTTTTGGTATATACACCGAAATACTTGAAACCTGGAAACATTTTCCTGACGTGCTTAAAAAGGTCAGGAAACATTTAAAAAACGCTACTGGCCGGGAGTTTGAAATACCAAAAAACATAGCACATGCCAGCGATATTATTTTTAAATTCAGGGAAGATATAGCTGCAAAAGCCAAATACAGGCTTGTTAACCGCACTACCGGCGAACCGTTAAGAATAGTTGAACATATCGGGTGCCATTATGCCAAGATGTTTCCTGTACATGGAGTCGGAGGCGCAGAATTTCCATATGTTTTACAGGGAATGGTCGAATCGTGGGGAGGACAAATTATAGACTATCCCGAACGCAGGCATTGCTGCGGATTTGGTTTCAGGCAATATCTGGTTAAGGCCAACCGTGGCTATTCGGTTGCCAATTCAAAGAAGAAGTTCGAATCTATGAAACCGTACAAGCCAGATATGATTGTTTGTAACTGTCCCGGTTGTACCATGTTTTTAGATAAATGGCAATATACCATCAGCGAAATGGAAGGTGCCACATTCGACAAAGACGGATTTGGCATACCGGTGCTTACATACGAAGAGATGGCCGGACTTGTACTTGGTTACAATCCCTGGGAACTTGGCCTGCAGATGCATGAGGTACAGGCAGAACCTTTGCTTGATAAAATGGGTGTGGTTTATGATCCTGATGATAAATATAAAGATGCAGACGGTAACTTCCTCGGTGAGCCGGCATTGCCCACTAATTTAAAGGTATGCGTATGACAAAAAAAGTAGCCATTATAGGTGGCGGTATCGCAGGTATGGAAGCCGCATCGGTACTTAGCCGGATGGATATTGAAGTTTTGATTATTGAGAAACAGCAGCAACTTGGAGGCCATGTAAGCCGGTGGGACCATCTATTCCCCAATTTCAGAGCGGCCTCGGAGATAACCAGGTCACTGCTGAATTCACTTCAGAATAAAAATGTAAAGATTTGCGCCGGTACCGAAGTAGAAGGTATTGCAAGAAAAAACGGTAAGTACGAGGTAAAGACTTCGCAAAAACAAAATTTTAAAGTTGACAGTATCCTGCTTGCAACAGGTTTCGACCTGTTTGATGCCCATAAAAAAGAGGAGTACGGTTATGGTATTTATGAAAATGTAATTACCTCGGTTGACCTTGAAAAAAAGCTGAAAGAAAACAATGTGCTTACGACACCATCCGGGTCGTTACCAAAAAGGGTAGCCATGATTCATTGTGTTGGCTCCCGTGATGAAAAATCAGGCTGTTTTCATTGTTCACGGGTTTGTTGTATCACAGCGGTAAAACAGGCCATCGAAATAAGGCAGAAATTGCCGGATGTGGAGATATTCTGTTTTTATATGGACCTGAGAATGTATGGCAAAGGTTTCGAAGAGATATACCGCGAAGCACAGGAAAAATGGGGAATCCAGTTTGTGCGGGGAAGACTTTCGGAGGCAGGGGAAAATATGAATGGAAGCCTGCAGATAAAATCTGAAGACACACTTTCAGGAAGACCCTTGAAGATGAATGTTGACCTGATTGTATTAATGGTTGGTATGGTTCCTTCTGAAAGCACCACCAACATGAGTAAAATGCTTGGAATTCATCTTAGCGAAGATGGTTTTATCGCACATGATGATGTTCATCTTGAAAGCAACAAGACCAATGTGCAGGGGATCTATACTGCAGGTACCGTTACATCACCTATGACCATTACAGATACCATTGCCGATGCACGTTCTGCGGCGCTGAAAATTGCAGAATACATAAGCTGACAACCATGAAAGACTTTGGATTTACAATAACAAAAGACCGGCAGATTGACTATGACCAGCACGACCACCGGCTATTGCAGTTTGTACTTGAAAACGAACCGTCGTTTCAGGTATGCATATCGTGCGGTGGATGCACCGCCACCTGCAGCGCCGGCAACCTGATAGATTTTAACATCAGGAAACTGAACATGCTGCTGCGCCGGGGAGAAACAGAAGACCTTGAGCGGGAGATAAATAAATGCATGCTTTGTGGTAAATGCATACTTGTTTGTCCACGGGGAATTAACACCCGCAATGTGATACTGAAAATAAAAGAGGCTATTCAAATATTCAGATAATATGGAATATCATCATTTTGTGTTACCATTCAGCATAGGCTTGGCTGCCCTGTTCGCGATTCTTATGGTGAAATTTACCATTTGGATTGTAAAACTCGAACCAGTTGATAAAAGATTAATAAGCAAGAACCTCTTCAGCGTGAAAACAATTGAGGCCATGGGCGAAGCTTTTATGGAAGGCCTTCTGCACCGGAAGATTTTCAGAAAAAATCCAGTACTTGGATACATGCACATGAGCCTGGCATTCGGGTGGTTTCTGCTTATTATTATTGGTAACTTCCAGGCACAGTTTTATACAAGAACAATTGTACACCCTCCACATTTTCCTATTTTCTTTAATTTTTTTGTCACTTCACCCGATGAATACCTGTTTAGGGCATCGTTTGAGTTTATCATGGATTTGCTACTGATGATTGTTTTGTCGGGGTTGATGATTGCCATCGCAAAACGTTTTTATTCGCGTATAACAGGATTGAAAAAAACGACCAGGCTGAAATTTTTCGATAAACTTGCCCTTACCACTTTGTGGTTTATTTTTCCATTGCGCCTGCTGGCAGAGAGTTTTACCTCTGGAGTGTATCATAACGGGGATTTTCTTACCGGTTCTTTAGGATCTTTGTTCGCTAAGTTTTTATTGGTGGATAAACTTGCACTGCCTGCATGGTGGGGTTATTCCATTGCACTGGGAGCTTTTTTTGTCGCGTTGCCATATTCGCGTTACATGCATATTCCGGCAGAGGTATTGCTTATTTTTCTGAGAAAATATGGGGTAAGAACCAGGCGTGAATTTACCTCCTATTCAGATATCGAAGTCCGTTCTTGTTCAAGATGCGGAATTTGTATAGATGCCTGCCAGATAAACAGCGCTTTGGGAATTAATAAAATTCAATCGGTATATTTCCTGCGTTCCATCAGAGAGGGCAATGTAGACGACGAAAAGCTTTTTACCTGTTTGTTATGCGGACGGTGTGAAAATATTTGCCCGGTAGGCATACAGCTCTCCGATTTAAGAGTTACACAGCGAAATAAAAACGGTGTGGAAAACACTTCCACCTACGATTTTCTGGCGCCGCCCAAATACAAAGTGGCCGATGTGGTTTATTTTGCCGGGTGTATGACACATCTTACTCCGGCTATCAAAAAAAGCATGTTGAAAATTTTCGACATTGCCGGGGTGAACTACTATTTTATGGACTCGGACAAAGAGGCCTGCTGCGGCCGTCCGTTGATACAGTCGGGACACTTTGAAAACGCGGCCAAATTGATGGAATACAACAAGAAGCTTATCAGGCAGTCAAAAGCCAAAGTGCTGGTTACTTCGTGTCCTATCTGTTACAAGACATTTAAAGAAGATTATAAACTCGATATTCATGTGATGCACCATACGGAGTATATCCTCAAACTGGCCGAGGTGGGTATACTTCTGCTTGAAAAAGGTGATACAAAGGTTGTTTATCACGATCCATGCGAGTTGGGCAGGGGACTTGGTATTTATGAAGAACCGAGGAAACTTCTTAATAAGGTAGGCCGTTTGCTTCACCCCGCAGAGGAGAAAGAAAATGCACTATGTTGCGGCGGTAGCCTGGGTAGTTTTAATTTAAGCACCCGGCAAAAAAACATTCTCAGGGATGATGCCCTGGTAAAGCTTATGAAACCAAATCCCGACAAACTCATAACAGCTTGTCCGCTCTGCAAAAAAACATTCGCCAAAGGCACCAACGTGCAGGTGATGGATATTGCAGAACTGGTGGCTCAATCAATTGTTATACCTGAAAATAAAAAGCCATTAATGATACACAAACCTGAACCGGTGTTGGCTGAATGTGTGATTGTCCATCCTGAGCGATAGCGAAGAAACTTGTTTTAAAACATTCATTACTATCATTTTTTGCATAATAGCAACAACTAAGAATTCCCCCTTTATTTGTATATCTGAAAATAACATCATAATTTCATTGGTAGAATTATAATCAATACGAGGATGAAAAAATATACTGTTTTGGCGCTTTTCACGGTTTTGGTTGCCGTTATGGAATGTTCTGCCCAGACTACTGGCGATTGTGCAGTTCTTGACACCCATCTTTTCCGTAGCAGTGCCAGGCACTGGTATTATATCCGAGAAAGAGTGAATGTAATAAATGCCATACCGGGGCATCCAAAACACCACGGTAACGAACTTATAGAAATTGGGGATAACATTCTTCTCTATCAGCAAGATAATGGCGGGTGGCCAAAAAACTACGATATGCAGGCTAAGCTGACTGAAGGCCAGAAAGACAGTCTTAAAAAGGCAAAAGGCATGCTTGAAACAACCTTCGATAATTCTTCAACGTACTCTCATGTTGAATGTCTCGCGAGGATTTACATGGCTACCGGTATCGAAAAATATAAAACTGCCTGCCTGAAAGGCTTGGAATATACCCTTGCAGCACAGTATCCCAGCGGTGGATGGCCGCAAATATTTCCGCTGAAGGATGATTACAGCCGTTATATTACTTATAACGATGATGTTATGATCGGGATCATGAAATTGTTTATGGAAATTCTGAATGGCAATTACTGTTATACCTTTATAAATGAAGAGATACGGGAAAAAATACGCCGGAGTTATGTCAAAGGCCTCGAATGCATTCTTAAATGCCAGATATCGGAAAATGGCCTGCTTACAGCATGGGCGCAACAATATGATGAAAAAACGCTGCAACCTTCACCTGCCAGGGCATACGAACCGGTTGCGCTTTGCAGCAGGGAGAGCGCAATTATTGTAAATTTCCTGATGGAAATCAAGAAACCTGACCGGGAGCTTATCAATGCCGTTAGGGCTGCTGCAAATTGGATGGAACAGCAAAAACTTACCGGGATAAGGATTGATACATTTGAAGCAGACCAGATAATAGCCTATCCGAGCGGGGTGATAAAAACCGATAGAATGGTGGTTGAAGATACCCAGTCGCCTCCTGTCTGGTCTCGTTTTTACGAATTAGGAACTGGAAAACCGCTGTTCTGCACCCGTTTGGGCAAGATCGTGTATTCTTTGGCCGAAGTTGACAGGGAGAGAAGGGTAGGGTACGGGTGGTATACCTACCTGCCGCAGCTTACGCTTGATAAATATCAATCCTGGCAACAGCAAAGTCTTAGCAGTGAATAAATATGTGTAAGGTAAATATTACTGTTTACTCATCATTATTAAGCTGGTTATCGTAAAAAGGAAGATCCATGTCTGAATAAGGAAAGACAGGGCCAAGCTCCATCTCGTCAACCAGCATTGCATCAGGTGTTATGAACGAGGCCGGAAAACCGCTTTTGGAGGCCATGCTCCTGTAGTTTGAATGGTTGAATACATGGTTGTTTACGATAGTTCCGCTGCCTGTTCCGGTAATTTTATTCAGGTATTTTAGTTCCATCGCCGGGAGCGACATCTGGTATACCAGTTTCTCTTTACCTGTATTTACATCAAGCTTGTAAAAGCAGTATGGACTATGGCACATGCCCCCGATCAGAGGCTTTACAATGATAACATACTCCAGTCCCCTGTCAATGGCCGACTCAATAATTTTTTGCCTTAAGGCGGAAGCATCAGACCTGTTTTCAGATTCGACAAGTATTACCCCCGGGGCTATGCCGGTGGTAAATCCGCCATAACTCAACCCGATTCGGTTGTGCCCGTTTGACTGTCTGAAATTCTTTGTCGGTATCCTGTCGCAAAACATATTTTTCAGGATACCTTTTTCCACGAGTACAATTTCATCGGGCGGCACAATGCATTCGGCGTCCAGTTCGAAAGCGCCCATAAGCGGTATGCCTTTGTATTCTTTCAGGTGAGAAAGGGCTTTAACCGTAATGTCTTTTGACACTATTCGTTTTTCGAGTTTCGATTCCCTCGAGTAGGTGTTTTTCGGCAGCATGTTTTTTGAAAGAGAATTGACAAGCAGATCGCGGTCTGCCACAAATTGCTTTTCATTACCGAAAAGACAACCTGCAATTATTCCTGAGGCCACTTTTCCCTCGAATAAAACCGGTCCTGTATATTTTTCGTTTATAATTTCTGCCTGCCTTAGTTCAAGAAGATATTTTGCCAGTGCCCTTACGGCATTTTTTATTGAATCTGTCATTGGGAAATCTTCTATGCTTTTGCCGACAAATGAAATGCTGTTTCTGAAAACTTCGCCTTTTGGGGAGTAAACACTGGCTGAGATATCCATTGTTATTATGTTCAAAGGAATTACTGCCTCTGATCCTTCGGTATTGAATATGTAAACATTAGATTTAAATTGGTAGGCAGAGACATTGGAGAATGAAACCTCTTTGTATTCTCTGAAGACATTCGAAATATCTTTAACAAAAATTTCGAGTTTTTCTTTTGATACCATGCCTGTGCTGCTGTTTCTATATATTTTAACCGGTTCTGCCCTGGTGAAGTCCGGAAGAAGGTTATGGCTTTCGGCAATGGGTTTGTCTTTAAGGGCAGCAAGCTTGCTCTTGTAGTTTCTTACGGCCGACTGAAACACGTTGCCCGTATTCCACCAGAAGGTATTTCTTATCCCCTCATAATCAGGTTCAATAGGAGGTTGACGTGTAATGGGGATATTATCCGTTTGTTCGCGGCTGAAATTATCCTGGAAGTTTTCATCATTTACATCGTAGTCGCCCATCATAAGCCTGATACCCCAACTGGTGCTGCTGTATTTGTTCGAGGAATTTAATGCCCCAAGCAAGGCAGATGCCTCAGCGACTTCGCCATCGAGGTAAGTATAGCTTATAAAGAACGGATTTCCGGTCTCTTTGTCGTGTAACTGGTTAATGCTGCGGTACAGCTCATCTTTTAATGCCCTGATGATGACACTGTCGGTATTGGCAGGTTCATTTGCCGTGGCGGTTGAAGGAATGTTCAATGCAAAGGTGAATAGCAGTGAAAAAAAAGGTATCTTATTGAACGCCATATTTTTTATTATGAATTTTAATCGAATTATTGTCATGCAAATCAACTGTTTTTATGGTTTGGGAATTACCGGAAGCTGAACTTTACTGTCGGGCATCTTCTGTGTTTCAATTTTCTTAATCAACAATGACGGGCTTACCGTTGATACGGGTACAGATCCCGATTCGGCGCCGCAAAAACCATTAAACACCTCGTACTTGCTTCCGTACGCAATAATTTCTGAGAAAACCGACAGGGGAGTTCCGATGAATGTTACGCCGCGTACCAGTTCATCAGGCCTGCCATCGGTATATATCCTGTACACCAGGGTGGGCATAATATTGAATACCTGAGGTGAGAATACCATGGTATTGGTAAAACCGCCGAAGACTTCTTTTATAAGGTATCCGTAATTTTTATTCTGCTTTTTACACTCTTTGATAAGCATTTTACGCAGTGTTTCATCGGTTTCGCCTTTTTCAGATTTTACAATCAGGTTAGATTGCCTGCTGAAAGGCGCCATGCCTGCCTGTGCGCGCCCGTGTCCGTTTGATTTAAGGTGGGTCTTGGTTGGTGTCCGCGACATCAGAAAGTCTTTAAGGGTACCTTTTTCCACCACGATCACAGGTTCTGATTTCACTCCTTCATCATCATACCGGTAACTTCCAAACAATGGTAATCCTTTATAATCCTGAATGGTAGGGTTAAATTCAAGGGTCAACCCATCAAGCAGTACTTTTTTACCGATTTTATCAAGAAATGTCTGGCCGTCGTATTCACTGCGCATTCTCTGGCCTTCGATACGGTGCCCAAAGATCTCGTGAAAGATTACACCGGCAGCCTCGGGCGAAAAAATCGAAGGGCCCGCGTAAGGGTCAGCCAGCGGGGCTTTTCGGAGTTCATTTAACATAACGAGCATGTCGTTACAATCATCAATCAACTGGTCTCTTCCGGGAAGGCCATCAACATTTTTTGCAACATATGAATTGAACAGGGGAACCAGATTACGCTCTTTGGTTACAATCACAGGGAAAACATACAGCATAATCTGTGGCCGGTTTTGCACAATTCTGGTACCTTCGGAGTTAAGATAGTAGATGCGTTCGTTTGACACAGTGAGCGACAATTCGTTCATCACAATGTTGGTGTCTTGGGCAAAAAGGTCGGATACCTCTTTCAGAATTTTTTTCCATCGTACAATGAATGAGCCATCAACGAGCTTATCAATGGGGGGCTCTGAATAAACAGAAGGCTCCTCGGTTGAAAATGCAGGTATTGTATCTTTTTTTTCCTTCTTATCTGATTTTCCGTTAATGTTTGATTTATAATCTTGTAACACCTTTTTATAATTCCTGTCTATTTCCTTTCTTATCACGTGGTTGATGGCCATTGAGTCATTTTCAACTGGCAGATGAAAACTCTGGTAGTTGTCACCATAATTGCCATATCCTTCAATATCAGTAACGGTAGTGTTGTCTTCACGATAATTGCCCACCCTGGTGCTTATGGTCATAACACGGTTATGAATGGTGTTGTCCTGTACAAGGTTTCCGGACGAATATTGTAAGTAGGTATACTTGTTTTCGTTTACCCTGAAATCAATAAAATAGGGGGGCAACTCCTGCAATTGAAACGTTTTATTTATGCTGTTCAGCTGCTTGTCGAGGCATTGGAACAAAGCATCCTGGCCTGAAAGGCTTACGGGCAAAAGCGCTATGAAAAAGATACAAACAAAAAGAGAAAGTCTGAACATTTTTAAATGTTTTTAAATATGAAAATAGTTACAAATTATAAAGCAAAATATAGTGTTGAATATTTGATTCGACCATTAACCTGATTTTGTAATTCGTCTGAACAGACGGTAAGAATTAAGTTCCCAACTCAAACATGTTTGCAATATCGTACCTCGAAAGCGTCCTGAAGGCGATCATGGTTTCGGTTTTGGCAATTCCTTCCACCTTTGATATTTTTTCGGTAATAAGCACAGCCAGTTTTTCGTTGTTTGCTACCCTTACCAAAGCAATAAGGTCGTATGGCCCTGTTACCGAAAAAACCTCGGTAATCCCGTCAATTTCTGCCAGTTTATCACCAACAGAATTTATCTGGTCTCTCTCGGTGTTGATCATTACAAGTGCAGTCGTCATGTTTCTTCTCTCCACATTCATTCTGTCCAAAATTATATATTTATAACGGTAGTTTGCCAAAAAATGTTGCCAATTGTTAAATAATTATGATTTCATCAATAATATGATAGCAATATGCTTAAGATTTTTTAATTTCAACAATATTAAGAGAATCTTTATGGAAGGTAAAATATGTCTGATCACCGGGGGCAGCTCGGGAGTTGGTAGGGCCACAGCAAAGGGCCTTGCCGAAATGGGGGCTGTGATAGTACTGGTAAGTCGTGATGAAAAGAAAGCACAGAATACCATTAATGAACTAATAGCACTTACAGGTAACAAAAAGATATTCTGGATGTATGCCGATCTGTCGCTACAATCATCAATAAAAGAATTTGTTATCCGGTTTAAGGAACGATATGACCGTTTGCATGTGCTGTCAAATACAGCGGGATTAATTCAGCTGAACAGGGAAGAAACATCCGAAGGTATCGAAAAGACGCTTGCGGTTGACTATCTCAGCCATTTTTTAATTTCAAACCTGCTTAAAGACTTGTTGCAAAAATCCGCACCATCAAGGATTATTACAGTAGCCGGAGGAAGAAGGATTATACAGAATACCAAAATAAATTTTAATGACATTCAATTCACTAAAAACTATAATGGTTTTAAGGCTGCCATGCAGGCTGCGCGTGCCAGGGTGATTTTTTCGTCAGAATTTGCCCGTCGCCTTCAAAATACCGGTGTTACATGCAATGCCTATCAGCCTGGATTTATAAAAACAGGTATGGGAAATAATTTCCCCCAGCCGTTGAGGTTTTTCTCAGCTTTGTTACAACCATTTCTGAGCGATGAATGTAAAACATCGGTTTATCTGGCGTCTTCTGATAAAGCAGAAGGGAAAACCGGTTTAATGTTCAGTAAAAGTAAACCTGTTGACTTTCATTATGAGCCTGAAGAAGGCAGATTTTTATGGGAGATAAGCAAAAAACTTACAGGAGCAGGATAGAATTCAATGACAGGGAAACAGATGTTATTAGTTGCTGATTTTTAAAACTTTAAATCAAATCATCTGCTTTATTTTATAATTAATTAACCACCTCCACACCGGCAGCACGAAGTTTTTGCACTTGCGATGCAAGAATTTTATTTCCCGTAAGCTCTGCATATTCCAGTTTACCAAGCAGAAACAAAGGTGAAATATCGTCAATATGGTTATTATTCAGAAAGACTACCCGCAAATTCTTCAGAAATGCAAGCGAATCAATAAATCCTATCCGATTGTCAGCAAGGTTGAGTTCTTCAATTGCAGTAAGTTGTTCCAGGGGGACAAGATCGGAAATATAGTTTTCGGAAAGATCGAATATTTTTACATGGATACAATATTGAATACCTTCGAGATCGGTGATTTCTGAGGCATTCATTTCAAACTCTTCCCAGTCTTCGAGATAGTACGTCGGGAAATCAGTGTTTGTATGGCCATATTCCCGAATCTTCACAGCATCATAAAACGTAAGTTCCCGACGTCTGCTCCGGGTTTTTGTTACGGCTTCGGTTTCAGACAAATTTATATCTTCAATATGAAACCCTTCCTGGTCAGAATCCCATTCATAAACAGGTGAATAATCAATGTCTTCGTAACTTTCAATGGCCGAGGCAATCTCTTCAATTTTTTCAAGTTTCAGGATATGGGCGTAACCAAGCAATCTGTCAAAATCACCAAGCCCGGCAAGCCTGTTGATCTCATTTACATGAAAATCCATTCTGTCGGGGTGATACAACATCATTAGTTTTGAAAACCCTTTGCCTTCCTTATCAATATCAATGGTAATGAAATCTTCGATGATATCGGCAATTTTCTGGAGCGTTTCAAACTGTTCGCTCTTATACAGATTAATCAGGGTAAGCGAAATATCGTTCAGGTTTTTTGCCGAGTATGCTTCGATAAGATTATTATGCAGGGTTTTTAAATCCATGGTTTAACCGGTTGAAATGCGAAGATATCAATATTTAGCGTCATATCCCACAAACGCGCAAAGCACGCAAAGGAATTTTTCTTAGAGCTCTTTGTGTCTTTGTGGGATATAATTTCACTCAACCAAACTTCGCGGTATATGTTTTCCCACAAAAGCGTAAAGCGCGCAAAGTAATTTTTCTTAGTGCTTGTCTTGTCCTAAAATAGGTTTACACAAAAAAGTGTAAAATGGAATTAAAAAGTAAAGTTATTTCAGGATTTAAAAAGGGTAATCATTTTACCATTTCGGAACGTCACCAAATTATTCAAGAAATGATTTCATTAGAGTGTACTAAACAAGAAATTTGGGAAAAGTACACTGGAGAACCCGAAGAACATGG
>JAWOHT010000087.1:0-11062 GCA_046485045.1 Bacteroidales bacterium | reverse complement strand
ATCTTCGCTCCGGTAACTTTCAACTATCCGTAGGTAAGTCCCTGTCCCCTTTTTTTCTGCCTAAAAAATGCCATGTACCTGATATTTAGATTTATAAAATAATTAGCACTATTTATTCCAAATCGAATCAGAACCTGTGCAAATATCAGTTATGTAAATCAAAAAACAATGAATGTTTTCGCACTACAATTTTGAGTTTTTCAAAATTTATTCTAGTTTTTACGGGGGATACAGAGGGGGAAAGTGAGTTTAGGTGTCAAACTCAGGAGGTAATTGAAATGCAGAAAAAGTACAAGGCAGCCATTGAAAAAGCCTGACAGGTAAAATGATTATTTATAAATTGCTCCCTGGGCTGCCAGTGAGGTATTTTTTAGCAGCGATACAATGGTCATTGGGCCTACGCCCCCTGGAACCGGTGTAATGTATGCTGCTTTGGGGGCTACCTCGTCGAAATCAACATCGCCTTTAAGTTTAAAACCCGATTTGGTTTGGTCTGAAGTAACACGGGTGGTGCCGACATCAATAACCACAACTCCCTCTTTTACCATACCGGCCTTAACGAACCCCGGTATGCCTATTGCGGCAATAAGGATATCTGCCTGCCGTGTGATTTCCTCCATGTTTTTGGTGCGGCTGTGGCAAACTGTCACTGTTGCATCGCCGGGATAATTTTTAAGCGACATTAACACGCTTACCGGACGCCCCACGATGTTGCTACGGCCAATTACCACGCAATGTTTGCCTTTGGTTTCGATATTGTATCTTTTTATCAACTCAAGAATACCATACGGTGTAGCCGATATAAACGCGGGCATCCCCAGCAGTGTGCGGCCTATATTCACTGGATGAAAACCATCAACATCTTTGCGGGGGTCTATGGCTTCTATTACCTTTTGTTCTGAAATATGCGCAGGAAGAGGAAGCTGAACAATAAACCCGTCTATTTCGTTGTTGTTGTTAAGCTCATGTACCTTGCCAATAAGAAAATCTTCGGTTATTGATTCTTCTAATCTCCACACCGTAGATTTAAACCCTACCTGTTCGCATGCTTTTGCCTTGTTTGTGACATAGGTGTCGCTGGCACCGTCGTTGCCAACGAGTACTGCTGCCAGATGGGGTACTTTTTTCCCCTGCATTTTCAGGCTTTCAACTTCTTTTGTCAGTTCAAGTTTTATTTCTTCGGCTACTTTCTTCCCGTCTATCAGTTGCATGGTCTTTCGGTTATATGTATTTTATGGTATGATCCTATACTTCAGTATTACTTTATCTTCTCATGCCTTTCATGTTCGACATCATGCGCATCATGTTTTTACCGCCAGAGACCATCTTCATCATTTTTTTTGTTTCGTCAAACTGTTTTAGTAATTGATTGATTTCCTGCACAGTGGTGCCGCTGCCCTGTGAAATGCGTTTTCTTCTCGACCCGTTAATGATCGAGGGGTCTTCACGCTCGGCCGGCGTCATAGAGCCGATGATGGCTTCAATGCCTTTGAACGCATCATCATCAATGTCGAGGTTTTTAATGGCCTTGCCCATTCCCGGTATCATACCTGCCAGGTCTTTGATGTTCCCCATTTTTTTAATCTGTTGTATCTGTTGCACGAAATCGTTGAAGTTGAACTGGTTTTTGGCAATTTTCCGCTGCATTATTCTTGCCTCTTCCACATCGAACTGCTCCTGTGCTTTTTCAACCAGAGAAACAATATCGCCCATGCCAAGAATACGGTCTGCCATACGTGCAGGGTGAAAAAGTTCCAGCGCTTCCATTTTTTCACCGGCGCTGATAAATTTTATCGGTTTATTAACCACTTCCCTAATTGAAAGGGCCGCACCACCCCTTGTGTCACCATCGAGTTTGGTAAGCACCACGCCATCAAAATCGAGCCTGTCGTTGAACTCTTTGGCGGTATTTATCGCGTCCTGGCCGGTCATGGCGTCAACTACGAACAATATTTCCTCCGGGTCAAGGGCTTTTTTAATGGCAGATATTTCGTCCATCATCTGCTGATCAATGGCAAGGCGGCCTGCCGTATCAACGATTACCAGGTCGTGCCCCATGAGCTTTGCCTGCTTAACGGCTGCTTTGGCTATTTTTACAGGATCCTGGCTGCCCTCTTCGGTATAAACAGGCACGTCTATCTGCTGTCCCAGAACTTTTAACTGTTCTATGGCGGCAGGCCTGTATACGTCACAGGCAACCAACAGCGGTTTTTTGTTTCGCTTCTGTTTGAGGTAGCTGGCAAGTTTTCCCGAAAAAGTTGTTTTACCAGAGCCTTGTAGCCCTGCAATAAGTATCACTGCCGGGTTTCCCTTTATATTGATGTCCACATTGGCCTTGCCCATAAGTTCGGTAAGCTCGTCGTGTACAATCTTTACCATCAACTGGCCGGGCTGAACTGAAATGAGTATTTTTTGACCGAGGGCTTTCTGTTTCACATTGTCACAGAATGTTTTGGCTACCTTAAAGTTCACGTCGGCATCGAGCAGCGCCCGTCGCACCTCCTTAAGCGTTTCAGCCACATTGATTTCGGTTATCCTGCCTTGTCCTTTAAGAATTTTAAAGGAACGTTCAAGTTTTTCGCTTAAATTCTCAAACATGTATCTGAAAAAAATTTATCAGTTAATAAACTAAATTTCTAAGCTATTAAAATTTTAAATAATATAGTCTTACTATCCAAATGCAAAAATAGCAAGGTTTTTTGTCTATGCCACACGTTTTTACATTCTTTCGGGAACTTCAATTCCCAAAAGCGACATTCCGTTTTTAAGAATCCTTCCAATTATTTCCGAGATTTCAAGCCTGAAATTTCTTCGCTGAACATTTTCATCGCGAAGAATCGGGCTGTCGTGGTAGAACTGGTTGTATTCCTTTGCAAGATCATATACATAGTTGGCAATGAGGGCAGGACTGTATTGTTTACCCGCATCTTTTACCACTTCCGGAAATTCATAAATAAGTTTCAGTAATGATTTCTCCTTTTCGTTGAGTTGTATTTCATGCCCTGCAAAATGACTTTTTGAGATTCCCATCTCCACAGCTTTCCTGAATACCGACCTGATGCGAGCATAGGTATATTGTATAAAGGGACCGGTGTTTCCGTTAAAATCTATTGATTCTTTGGGGTCAAAGGTCATATTTTTAACGGGGTCAACTTTCAGAATAAAATATTTCAGGGCGCCGAGCCCGATAATCCTGAATATCTCTTTTTTTTCTTCTTCGTTAAGCCCTTCGAGCTTTCCCAGCTCTTTCGACATTGCCTGAGCGGTGGTGATCATCTCGTCCATAAGGTCGTCGGCATCAACAACGGTGCCTTCGCGCGATTTCATTTTTCCTTCGGGAAGTTCAACCATGCCATACGACAGGTGGTAGAGGTCTTTTGCCCAATCGAAGCCGAGTTTCTGAAGCACCAGCGCAAGCACTTTGAAATGATAGTTTTGTTCATTCCCAACCACATATATCATCTTGTCGGGAGAATAGTCGTTCTGCCGCAACTGGGCGGTGCCAATATCCTGTGTCATGTATACTGAGGTGCCGTCGGAGCGCAGCAGTATCTTCCTGTCAAGACCATCTGCCGTAAGGTCAGACCATACCGACCCGTCAGTGTCCTGCGTCAGGATGTTTTTTTTCACGCCTTCAAATACTGTGTCGCGGCCAACAATATAGGTGTCGGACTCGTAATATATCTTATCAAAATCAACACCCAGTCTTTTATATGTAACATCAAACCCTTTATAAACCCATTGGTTCATGGTTTGCCAGAGTTTGTAAACTTCGGGGTCGCCGGCTTCCCATTTGCGCAGCAACTCCTGTGCTTCTTTAATGATCGGGGCATTTCTGGTGGCTTCTTCTTCTGTCTGGCCCTGTGCTATGAGTTCTTTAATCTGTTTTTTATATTCAGCATCAAACATTACATAATAGTCGCCCACCAGGTGGTCGCCTTTTTCGCGGTATTCAATTCTGGTGTTTTCGGGGGTTTCGCCATTGCCCCAATACTGCCAGGCCAGCATTGATTTGCAGATATGAATGCCACGGTCGTTCACGATGTTTGTTTTCACAACTTTTTTGCCGTTAGCCTTCAGAATTTCTGAAAGGGAATATCCGAGCAGGTTGTTCCTGATATGTCCCAGGTGCAAAGGTTTATTGGTATTGGGCGAAGAGTACTCCACCATAAACACCTCTGCGTTTGCAGATGGGGCAGTTGATCCATATTTTTCAACTGTTGCAGCCTCATTAAGATATTCTATATAAAAAAGGTCTGATATTTCAAGGTTTAAAAAGCCTTTTATCACATTGTAAGCGGTTACTTCTTCGAGATTACTTTTAAGAAATGCACCAATTTCTTCCCCGGTCTCTTCGGGTTTCTTCTTCGACAGTTTAAGAAGAGGAAAAACAACCAGCGTTACATCGCCTTCAAACTCTTTTTTGGTCTTCTGAAGCTGTATAATTTCCGGTTGCACCTTAATACCATATAATGCTTCGATCGCATCAATGGTTTTATCAGAGATTATTTTGCCTATGTTCATCATCAGCATGAAAATTTAATCCGGGCACAAAGATAATATTTGCATTATAGAAACAGGATTAAAATTGAAAATTATGTCGCTAACCAGAGAGGTACAGTATGGGTAAAGATATACATGAGATGCAGGGGCAGACTATTACGCGGGGTTGTTGTCCCGGTTTATTTTACAGAGGTATCCCAGTTTATAAAAATCGAATACCAGCAGGTTAGAATTTTTACCCTGCAGGTTTTTCTCAAGATGTTTGCTGAATAACCTGAAAATAAAATTAATGAGCCGGTCAAGTTTTGATTTTTTTATAAAGGAGTAAAATGAAAGTAACCTGATGTTTTTAACAAGCATTTTCTCATAACCGTTCAATGAGAGTATGTTATTCAGGTTTCTGATACTCTCTTTGGTCTTTTCAATGAAGAGGGTATTGGTTTCAAGCCCGATGTGTATAAGTGGGTTGTCAATATGAACAATCGTGAAGTTATTTTTAGTGAGTTCATACCCAAAAAGTGTATCCTCGTGACCGTAACCTTCGATTTCTTCGCTGAACCTTATCTGGTTAAAAAGGTTTTTAGAAATCATGAAATTGTTGGTCATAAAAGACTTGTTGGGTGATTTATTCCGTTCAGCGGCAGCGAACTCCTCTCTGCTTTTGCCCTGTTTCCAGCGAAGCAGTAATTCCTGTTGCACAGGTTTTTGTGGCGAGTAAATTCTGCCTCCGCATACAACCAGATCGCCGTTGCAAAATTTCAGGTAATTTGTAAGATAGGCTGAATCTGGCACACGCGAGTCGCAATCCATGAAAAGCAGATGCGGAAAAATTGCCAGGCCTGCAAGCTTATTTCTTATTTTCGACCTGCCAATGTTCTCGGGTTCTTCTGAATATCTTACATGGTTAACGGATGCAAGCTGTGAGTTTAGATCTCTGTACATCTTTTCAGATGCATCGTCAACAATAACAATCTCAAATTCGATGCCTGCCGTAGTTGCCTGGCGACTTAATTCGCGAACAAGCTCAGTGACATCGAAATTAAAAACTGGTATAAGAACAGAGATCATAGGCCTTGCAGGGTAATATCCATATTTGTATCGGCAGTATTACAAACCAATTACCCCGTTAAACGTAAAAACCGAAATAATATTACATGAAATTTCAGTTTTTTTGAAAAAAAAATTAATTCATCCGCTTCAGGAATTGGTTTTCGAGGCCCCTTCGTCTTTTGTCAGTATAGAAAAGATGAACAATATCACGGCAGAAGCAGCGAATACAACAAGTAGCGATAGTATGATTTTCTTCATAATAAAATCAAGATCAATAACTTCCCAGATACCGAGAATAGACAGGACTGTAAACACCAATACAAGCCCTATTAAGATGTAAGCAACTGTTTTTTTCATAGAATTGTCCATAATTATACTTTTTGGTTTATTATAGATTTCAAAATTAAACATAACTCGTAAACCGAGTGTGCCAGGAACCTGTTTTTTTTATAAATCAGGTTCCAGACTGGTATTTCTCCTGTGTTGTCAATAGAAATATTCAGTTCATTATCTTCTTTAACAGCTTCAATGCCTATTCTTTCGAGTGCATGCGAAGTCCAGAAGCGAAGATGGCTTTCACCCCGAAGTCCCGATTTCAGGAAGAAAGAGCGTTTTGGTCTGATCTCACCTTTATCATCGTCGAACTCAAGCGACGAATTGTCGAACAATTTTATAAAATCCTGCTTAAGGATCAAATCCTCAGGAGCTCCGGTAAGGATATTGTTGTTGTGCAGCAGCCAAATGGTATCTGCCTCATGCAACGCTATGTTTAGGTCGTGGGTAGAAAAGATGATGGTTTTTTCTTTTTCTGAGGCCAGGTGGTTCAGTAGTCTTAGTATTTCGTACTTGTTGGGCAGGTCAAGAAATGCCGTTGGCTCATCAAGAATAAGTATATCTGTATCTTGTGCAAGCGCCCTTGCGATCATTGCCCTTTGTCGTTCGCCATCGCTTATTTCAGAGACTGATTTGGCGGCAATGTGCGATATCCCTGCCTGCTGAACAGATTGCCGGATTATGCTACGGTCTGTTTGTGTCAACCTCCCCGACCAGTCGGTGTAAGGATATCTTCCCAGGCTTACAAGTTCTATCACCTTGAGACTTGGCAATGAAGGGGCCTCGGTTGAAACAAAACTAACCAGCTTTGCAAGCGCTTTTCTTTGGTATGATAATAAATTGCAATTATTAATGAATATTTCACCATGAAGAGGAGGCAACAGGCCTGCCATGGTTTTAAGCAGGGTGCTTTTGCCTGTGCCGTTTCTGCCAATAATCCCGGTTATCTCACCTTTTTTGCATGAAAGGTTTAGTTGCGAAAGCAGTTGCAAACCGTTTTTTGAACGCTGCTGGTAACCAACCGATAACGACCTGATATTGATTTTTTCTTCAAACATGGGTTGGCTAATTAACAGAAGATAAACGCCTGTTTTTCACTACAAGCCATATTACAATGGGAATCCCCAACAATGAAGTTACCGAATTGACCGGAATGATGATATCGTTACCCGGCAGTGAAGAGAGAATATCTCCGGCGAGCAGTACGATGGCCCCTGTGAGAATTGTGCCTGGCATCAGTATCCGATGGTTAGAGGTGTTAAACATCAATCTTACCACGTGAGGTACTGCAATGCCAATAAAGCCAATAGGGCCGCAAAAAGCGGTGATGCTTCCGGCTAAAATACTTGTGGAAATAAATATCAATATGCGTGAAAGCCTGATGTTCATCCCCATGCTTTTTGCATAAGTTTCGCCCAGCAGCATGGCATTAAGTTGTTTTACCAATATTAATGCCATGAACAAACCTGTAAGGATGCAGGGGATTAATATATGAAGCTGTTTTAAAGAGAGACTGCCCAGGCTGCCCATAGACCATATAACGAAAGCCTTGAGCATAGATTGCTGGCTGAAGTATTGTAATATATTTACGATGGCAGATGCTGCGCTGCCGAATAAAATACCAAGAATAAGAATGGTCATAATGTCCCTTACTTTCAGAGATACTATAAGGATAAGCATTAAGACCAGTCCCGAGCCGACCCATGCTGCAATAATCTGTATCCAGCTACTGAGGTAATTAACCTGCTGAAAAGAAAAAAACGTGCTGAAACCAAGTATAACTATGGCCACGCCCAGTCCGGCGCCGGCGCTAATGCCCAGAACATAGGGCCCGGCAAGCGGATTTCTGAATACAGCCTGCATTTGCAGCCCGCTAACCGAGAGGGCTGCACCTGCCAATACAGCAGTAAGCGCTTTGGGCAGCCTGAAATCCAATACGATTGTTCCCAGGGCAAGATCGCCTGAATATTTACCAAGTAAAATTTTTAATATAGCACCAGGGGGCACATGCACAGGCCCTGTCATGATGTCGGCTATAAACAGCAATAACAACAATACCGACAAGCTTGCAAAGAGCAATATCAACTTTTTGGAATTCAAGAAGCCAGATTTGGGTTGATTAACAGGCAGTCGCCTTATTTGTCTGAAACCTTGCTGATTTCGTCAAGTACGGGGATCATCTCTTTTTTCACTTTTTCCAGTACCATGTTCACATAGGCCTTTGCCTTTTCAGGAGCGGTTTTTTTCAAATGGTTGATTTCGTGAATGATCTCCTTTTTCTTTTGCATTATATTTGCGGTTAATTCATCGCGTTTCTTAGGGTCGGAGTCAGGATGAAAAGCAAAGTAGCTTTTGCATTCATCAATAAGGTCGGCGGCAAGGTATTTGATCTCTTTTTTAAGTTTTCTGATATTGGCCATGTTATTCAAGTTTTTTATAGTACTTAAGCTGATGTGAAGGTAATACATCCGGATGTAAAATGGTTATTAAATCTTCTAAAATTACCTCTGGCTCAACCACCCCTGTTTCAAAATAGGCATTTCCGCCTCCGGTAAGAGATAATCTGTTATAATTAAAGATATTTTTGTTTTTAATGGCCTGCAGGTTTTCAAAACGGCCATCAATATCTGTTACTTCCTTAATGTTATTTGCTGTTCCTGTGTTTAGCCAATATTCTGCTTCGAGTGCACGAGCATAAACAGCTTCGAGGCTCATGGGCCGGCTGTCTTTAAAACCGGTATCTTTCCAAAGATAATCTCCGCCTGCATCTGCAATAAGCCTGGCAATATAGCTTTCTCCGCCCGAGATATACCATGTGCCGCTCCACGGAAGCCCCAGCATTACTTTTGGCCTGTGCTTTATCTGGCTTGCCTGCAGTGCCAGTGACCGGTATCTTGATGCAACCGAATCGAATCTTGCTGTCACTTCATTGTTTTTATTGAATAGCGCTGCAAATACTTTTACCCATTCCATTTTTGCAACAGGGTCTTCCTCGAGAAATTCGGCCACATACATTACCCTGATACCCAGTTCGCGCAGTTTGCCCAGGTAACCGGCTTCGCTGCCGCTTACAGCATACGCGATAACCAGGTCGGGCTGCAATTTCACGATAAGTTCGTAGTTGATCTGTTCGTCATAACCTACATCGTGCACCTCGCCCCGTGAAATTCTTTCAGCAATTTTTGTATTGGTAACATATCTCGCGCCCGAAACACCCACTACAGCGTCTGTTTGATTTATGTAATCCAGAAATCCAATGTGGGTAGTGGAGAGACATACTATTTTTTTTACGGGTATTTTAATAGTATTGATATTATCTGCCAAAGAGGGCAGCGTGTCTTTTTTGGTCAGGTAATATCGAAATGCAATATTTTCAGCTTTTTGCCAGGGATTGACAATGGTGATTGCTAAAAAATCACCATTATCTTGTAATTTAAAGCCTTTTGCATATTGTACCCTTAAACCCGGAGTGGTAGTTACATCTTTATTTTCCCCGTGTTTTTCAGTAACATGGTTGCAGCCAGAGAAAAAAACAGATAAGAGAAAGATAAAATACAGAATGCGCATTTTAATATTCGAATTTTACAAATTTTTCACCATCACGCGGTTTTACCTGGCTGTCAAAATACATTTGGGTGATGGGTTTTCCGTTCAGTGAGTATTCGCGTCCGCCGTAGTTTGAAAAGTATATTTCACGCAACTCATTTACCTCGTTCCCCCTGATAATTACATATCTGCTTGTGACCTTGAATTTTTCTTTATACACCTCAAGTGTCACACCGTCTGGATACTCCCTTTTCAACCCGGCAAGATAGATATCGCGTTCACTGTCGTTTTTAAATTTCAGCTCGGCAGGTACAATTTTTTTAGCAGTAGCGGACTGGCCCTGAGCCGAAGTGGTGGTTGTGGTACCCTGCTTTTTCTGCTGCTGGGCCACCATCGCGTATATTTCATCAATTCGTGCAATGCGGGCACGCGGGTACTGTTCATCTGGTTTTATTGCCAGGGCTTGCTGATAAATCTCTTTGGCCTGTGGATAATTACTGGCCGTGAAAAGTTTATCTGCCTGGGCAATTAAATTATCGTACTGTTTTTGATTTGCAAGCTCCTGTTGCTTTATCTTACCGGCTTCTGCCAAAAGGTTGTCAATCTTAGCTATCTGCGATTTGGGGTACTGCTCAGAAGGCATAAGTCCCAAAGCCTTGTTGTACGATGCTTTCGATTCGGGGTATTTCTTCTCTGCAAACAAACGGTCTGCTTCTGTCACCTCATTTTTATAATTGGTTTCTTTAGTCAGGGTTTGCTGCTGCTGAAGAATAAGCCTGTCTATTTCAGTTATCCTGGTTTTTGGGTATGCTTCGGCGGGTTTTAAAGCGAGCGCGTTGTTATACCCGGCTTTTGCCTGTTCGTATTGTTTTGAAGAAAAAAGGCCATCTGCACTCCTGATTGCCTGGTTGTAAGCATTCTCTTTTGCCTGGTTATCGGCAAGTAATTTTTGTTCTTCTGCCAGCAAACGGTCTATTTCAGCAATTTTCTGCTGTGGGTAAGGTTGATTCGACATAACCTGTATTGCGTTTTGATATTGTTCTTTTGCAACCGGGTAGTTTTTTTGGTTGAATAACCCGTCTGCCCTGGCGACCAAATCGTCATACTGTTTCTGCTTCGCCTGCAGGGCTGCCTGATCGGCCATCTGCTGCTTAAGAATATTGTCTATTTCGAGAATCCTGTTTTTTGCAAGGATGTCATCGGGTTTATAACCCAGAGCTTCCTGATATGATGCTTTGGCATTTTCATAAGATTTCCGGGTATAATGTGTGTTGGCACTATTGATTGCCCCCTGGTATCCTGCCTCAGTTTCTCTTTTTGCACGGGCATCATCTGCTATAAGCCTGTCAATTTCCTGAACGCGTTGTTTCGGGTACTGCTCATCGGGCAATACCTGTGTGGCTTTCAGATATTCAGATTTTGCAGATGTAAAGTCTTTCGAAGCGAAGAATTTGTCTGCATTGGAAATAATACCGTCATATTGTGTTTTTTTGGCTTGCAAGGCAGTTTGTTGGGCCTGCTCCTGCCGGCTAAGGTTGTTTGCTTCTGCCAGCCTGTTTTTCACGTTTATGTCACCTGGTTTATAGGTGAGTGCTTCTTCGAAAGAACTTATGGCATTGGTATATGATTT
>JAWOHT010000041.1:0-6721 GCA_046485045.1 Bacteroidales bacterium | reverse complement strand
AAAACTCCCCCTTTTATAAAGGGGGGCAGGGGGATTTCCCTTAGGACTATTAAGATATCCTCAGTATCAACAAAATTTAGAATTACTGATTGGGGGTAATTTAAAGTTAATACAATCTATAAGACAATATTAACATTAAAAAACGAACATAATTAATTAACTTTATAATAAATCAAAAATTAATAATCATGGCAATTAAAAAAGTATGGATTGAGGAAGGGTGCACTGCATGCGGTTTGTGCGCTGATCTTTGCCCGGAAGTTTTTGAAATGGATGATGAGGCATCCGTAAAAAAAGACGTTGATTTAAATGCTAATGAAGCGTGCATTAAAGAGGCAGCCGAGAGTTGCCCCGTGGAAGTTATAAAATTTGAAGAATAACCTATGAGCGATCAAAATGACCCTTCCCTCATGTATTGCCGTTTTGAATAAGTTGGTGTACCATTCCTGTAAGGGACGGAATGAATGCATAGTTATACATGTTTTTTTGGTTTTTTATTAAGCTATTTGCAGCTTACCAACATTTCAAAACTTTTGGAAAGCTTTAGTATCCGAACGTGGGGCATTTCCCTTCCCATGTATAGCGTGCGTTTAGCGATAGCGCAACGCATGCTGACGGCTTCATTTAGCATTGATTCTTTGATCAAAGGTAGCTATCAGATAGATTATTTATATTGTCATAATAGGGACTTAAAATGTCGAAATTATTAAATCAATAATTCTTTTACTTCATCTTTTTCAGGTACTTAAATAATTCACTGTCTGTTGTTAATATAACCGAAGTTGTGGTATCAAATGTTTTTTCAAAAGTTTCCATTGATTTGAGAAAACCATATAATTCCCTGGATGCCGAAGTCTGGTCATATGCAGTTGCATAAATCGCAGCAGCCCTTGCATCTGCCCTTCCTTTTATCTCTTCAGCCTGTTTAAAAGCTTCCGACTGTATGGTTTTAAGTTCTCTTTCCTTTTCACCGTTAATGCGTGAAGCTTCTCCCTGACCTTCGGAGCGAAATTTCTCGGCAATACGAAAACGTTCACTATTCATCCGATCATAGACCTGGGTTCGTACCTCTTCAACATAATTTATTCTTTTGATACGAAAGTCAAGGATGACAATTCCAAGGTCACTGGCTTTCTCATTGGCCGATTTGAGAATCATGCGCTGAATTTCCTGCCGGCCTACAGTAATCGATGCCAGAGAATCCCCAAGCATTTCTCCGATAACACCCGAGGAGATAGGGACCCTGTTACTGGTACGAACTGCTTCTTCAATGTTATGTGATGCTATAAAATCCCGTGTTTCACCATCAAGAATGTCATCAAGCCTCGAATGGGCGCCCCTCTCATTGGTAAGTCTTTTAAAGAACTGCAAAGGGTCTGTTATTTGCCAGCGAGCATACGTATCTACATATATGAACTTTTTATCTTTGGTAGGCACCTGGTTTGGATCTCCATCCCACTCCATGAACCTTTTTTCAAAATAATTTTTTTTCTGGATAAACGGGGTTTTAAATTTTAATCCCGGCGCAGTAACAGCATCTCCGACAGGTTTTCCAAACTGGGTAATGACAACCTGTTGTGTCTCTTTTACAATATATGCACTGTTTAACAGTAGTATTAAGAATAATACCAATGCAATTATGGTTATGGCTATTTTATTTTGATTCATGATTTTTAGTTTATTTGTTTAACTGCATCTGCAATAAAGGTAAAACACTATTACTTTTCTCGTCTACAATAATTTTATTGCCAAGCATGGGTAAGACAGATTCCATTGTTTCGAGGTATATTCTCCTTTTGGTAACTTCAGGGGCTTTAACATACTCTTTATAGATTGCATTGAACCTTGCTGCCTCACCAATAGCATTGTTTACCCTCTCGGTAGCAAAACCTTCTGCTTTCTGAATAGTTTCCTGTGCCTGGCCGCTTGCTTTTGGAATTACTTTATTATATTCGGATTTTGCCTGGTTAATCAGTGTTTCCTTTTCCTGCTGTGCCTGGTTTACTGCATTAAATGCAGCCTTTACCGGTTCAGGGGGATTAACATCCTGCAAAACAACCTGGTCGATTTTTACACCCAGGGAATAATCCGTACATATCTGTTGTACAAGCTCCCCCATTTTATCGGCAATTTCCGTTCTTCCTACAGTAAGCACCTCATTTACAGTACGGTCACCAACAATTTGACGCAATGAAGCCTCAGATATATCGCGCAATGAATTTTCAGGATTTCTTACTTTGAATAAAAAATTGTATGCATTATCAATCCTGAACTGAACGACCCATTCCACATCGGCCAGATTCAGATCGCCTGTTAACATCAATGATTCATCAGCATAACCGGAAGAAGAATATACTGATTGGACACCTGATCTAATGGTGCGAAATCCAAATTCAAGCTTTTGCTGCCGCTCAACCGGCACTTTATAAACCCGTTCAATAAAAGGTATTTTAACGTTTAATCCCGGTTCAACATTACGTATATACTTGCCAAAGCGAGTGATTACTCCTGTTTCTTCAGGTTCAATCTGAAAAAAAGAGCTGAACAGAACAATTATTATGAGTAGAATAATTGCAAAGAGATTGATATTATTCAGAAATTTCTGAAGCAAAGGCGGAGCGTTGGTGTAGTAATCTGATTTTTTTGCCATTGTTTAAACTTTTTTGGTTATTAACAAAGATAATGTTATTAATTTTTGATAACAGCAATTCATCCATAAATCGAATTATTGATGGAATTATCCAGCTTAAACCTTTTTTGTTTTTTTTTGATTATTTAATATGCTATTTGCAGCTTTCCGCACTTCGCAGCGTGAAGATTGTTATATTCATAAACCTTTAGTCCCCGAAGAAAGTAAATTCGGAAGGTGAAACTGAATTCGAAGACAGACTCAATTTTGAAACATGGAAGCAGAACCGTAAGCAAAATTTAAGAAATCAAACCGTTGGGAGTGATTTTAAATATCGCAAGGGTCTAGCACTTCCAACCCTTCAACTTTATCAAAATCTTTAATGTTACGAGTAATAATGGTAAGTTCATTTACCAGAGCGGTAGCAGCTATAATGGCATCGGGGAGTTTGGTTCTATAGGCTTTGCGAATTTCAATAGCCTTTAGAATTACAGGCTCTTCCAATGCAAAAACCTCGGAAGCGTTTATAAACTCGCTAAGGATAAGGATTTGCTGTTCACTGGCACCTGGCCAGGCTAAAAGCTCCATACGGTTAATTACTGATATTCTGGAATCAATACCGTCAATAAGTTCATTGGCATTATCGGGCAATTTATTGTCCAGATAATCAATCACAGAATTGGTATCAATTAAATATTCTTTTCCCATCCTTCACGAGAATTTTTAACATCTTCTTGAAAATCTTTGTACTGTGTATCGGAAAGGTTTAGTTTACCTCTTAAGTTGGCAACTCCTTTTTTCTCTGCTTTTTCTTCCAGAGGCAGGATAATAACTTCTACCTTATCAGCTTTGAAATCGCTTGGCAGGACAATATTAAGCGAATTGTTCTTTACATTTACTATTTGTCGTAATGCTTGCATAAATGTTTATTTGTTTTAATGCAAAAATACAATTTTTTATCGATAAAAATTTGTTGATTATTTTATCAACAATACCCCCTGCTCGTGAGGGTTTAGCTTCGCTGAGTTCCATGCTGGCGCGAGCTTGTAGCTCGTGCCATTCTACTAATAGTCCAAGATTTTAATAAACCCCCAACTGGTCCAAGCTTGTAAAAAAACAAAAAACTGGTTTCAAGGTCCCACTTGGATCTTTTTTGTTTTTTTGATAGAGCAAGAATAATCATATATCCCCTACATCTGGCGTGCGTCCGCTTGTGCCTTAATCATTAAAGCCTTGCAAATAAATTGGATTTTCAATATTTTTCAGGTATGAGTAGAAAATATAAATTTCGCAACCCTGAAGGCTTGTATTTTATAAGTTTTGCTACCCCCATTCGGCAAAGGCTGTGCCTTTGTAGGACATATTCTCACAGGTTATACCTGCATTTGTCCTTGATTTTTTCATGAAAGTCATAAAACACCAAAGGCCGGAGCCTTTGAGAATAGATACAGCTCAGGCACAGCCTAAGCCGAACGAGGGATTTGGGCTATTTAATATGCTATTTGCAGCTTTCCAAAAGTTTTGAACTTTTGGAAAGCTTTCCGCAATCATCTGCTACTATTCTTATCTTTGATCACAACTTCCGCACGGTCTCATTATGTTTCTTTCGCTATATTTGTTAAATATACCAATAAGCTCAAAAGATAAAATGAATATTAAAAATTATATACAATGAAGCATATATTAATACCTGTATTTTTTTTCTTGTTCGTCGCGGTAAATGGACAGGAAAGAGCGTTGACAAATACCTCTATGAGCCGGTTTGCAGTTTTACAGGCTTTGGATATTGACGATGTTAAATGGACACAAGGGTTCTGGGCCGACAGGTTTGCCATCTGCAAAGACTCTATGGTAACCAATATGCTCAGACTTTACAGGGACCCTGATATCAGTCATTCTTTCCGGAATTTCGAGATTGCCGCTGGCCTTATGCAGGGAGAGCATAAAGGCCCGCCTTTTCACGATGGTGATTTTTATAAGTTGTTTGAAAGCCTGGTAATGGCATATGCCAATGACAGAAAGCCGCAAACCGACAGGATGATGGATTCTATAATAGCTGTTATTGCCGCATCGCAGCGTGAAGATGGTTATATTCATACACCGGTAGTCATCGAAGAAAGAAAATTCGGACGGAAAACTGAATTTGAAGACAGACTCAATTTTGAAACATACAATATGGGGCACCTTATGACTGCGGCATGTTTGCATTATCGCGTTACAGGCAAGACCTCTCTGCTTAATGTGGCAATTAAGGCTACCGATTATCTGTATGATTTTTATAAGCGCTCCTCTCCTGAACTAGCACGCAATGCCATCTGCCCTTCCCATTATATGGGTGTTGTGGAGATGTACCGTACCACCAGAGACCCACGGTATCTTGAACTGGCTGTAAACCTCATTGATATTCGGGGTCTGATGGAAGAAGGCACCGATGATAACCAGGACAGGATACCATTCAGGCAACAGACAAAAGCGATGGGACATGCTGTAAGGGCCAATTATTTGTATGCAGGTGTGGCTGATGTTTATCTCGAAACCGGCGATACATCACTGTTGAGATGCCTGAACATGATATGGGAAGACATGGTTTTCCGTAAAATGTATATTACCGGGGCCTGTGGCGCTTTGTATGATGGCGTTTCTCCGGATGGGACTTCATATAAACCAAAAGAGATACAAAAAGTACACCAATCATATGGCAGAGATTATCAGTTGCCGAATAATACTGCTCATAATGAATCATGTGCAAATATTGGTAACCTATTGTGGAACTGGCGGATGTTTCTTATCAATGGAGATGCCAGGTTTGCAGATGTTATGGAACTTGCCATGTACAACAGCATTCTTGCTGCTGTAAGTCTTGATGGCAAAAGACATTTTTATACCAATCCGCTGTGCGTAAACCACGATCTGCCTTACACACTTCGCTGGTCAAAAGAACGAGAAGAATATATCAGCTATTGTAACTGCTGTCCGCCAAACACCATACGTACCATTGCCGAAATTCTCAACTATGTTTATGCGATCTCAGACAAGGGTTTGTGGGTAAATTTCTATGGTGGCAATGAATTGACGACAAAACTAAAGGATGGCGCGGAAATAAAGCTGACTCAGGAATCCAATTATCCCTGGGATGGTAATGTGGTAATAGAACTGGAACAAGTACCAAAAAAGGAGTTTTCAATCTTCTTAAGGGTACCGGGTTGGTGCAAAAAGGCAGACCTTCTTATCAATAATGCAAATATTGCACATCAGGTAATCCCGGGCAATTATATCGAAATACGCAGAAAATGGTCCAAAGATGATAGAATTGAATTGAATTTGCAGATAATCCCCCGGCTGATCGAGGCCAATCCTTTAGTGGAAGAGACACGTAACCAGGTGGCCGTGAAATACGGGCCGGTGGTCTATTGCCTCGAATCGCTTGATATACCTCAGAACCATAGAATTTTTGATATTCTTTTGCCTGGTGATATTGGTCTGGCAAAAAAAGCCATTACCATTGATAATGCAGCAATGATAGCTCTTGAGGGCAAAGCTCTTGCAGTGCAATCCGGTTCTTGGGATAATAAGCTCTACAAAGATGTTTCTGAATCGAAAAGCGTACCCGTGAATTTTAGATTAATACCTTACTATGCATGGGGTAACAGGGGGCGTTCGGAAATGACGGTCTGGATACCGGTTAGCAGGTATACTGATACTTATTAGGTTTATTCGCTTTCAGCTCATGAGCTTCGGTTGCGAATGCAAAGCTTATTAGTATGAGTTATGCCGCCATTTTATTATTGCAATCTAAAATGATTGCGGTATAAAACATTACAAACCTGGCGGGATGACTGACTTGAAAGAAGAGCATAACGCAGTAATTGGCGTTTTCTTAGTGCCACTAACTACTGTATTTTAGATAGAGTCTTTTAAGTTCTCCCGCGTTAATATCCCTGCCAATGGCAATCAACTCAGTTTGCCTGTCTATGCAATTGATCTCAGAATACCGTATATCATCGAAAACGACCTGCAGGGTAATGCACCTGTTATTATCAAGCCAAAGGATTCCTTTTACCCTGTATGTTTTGGGAGCTATTGCAGTGATAA
>JAWOHT010000207.1:0-9247 GCA_046485045.1 Bacteroidales bacterium | reverse complement strand
ATTTAACCCTGAGATATCAACAAAATCAATCATTGCAGCTTAACTTAATGACATTGAAAGCGCGCCAGAGGGGGGGGTAATTTCCAGCATATTGATATTTGGCGCGCGTTACACTGCGTTAAACGCGCGCCAGACCAGAATTGCAGGCACAAGCGGACGCTTGCGCCATAAGAGGGGGGCCATCCCTGTAAGGGACGGAAGAGTTTTCATTTTGTTTCTAAGCAAAAAAAATGAATGCCGAACAGTAACCGCCCGGCATTCGTGTAAAATATGATTATTATTGATTACACAACAAATATTTATTGATTAAAATTCATAACCGGTCCAACCAAAAACAGAAACATCTGCGCCTGTATTTGCAGCGTTTTCAGTAATGGTAGCCCCATCAGGATTTTTAACAGTGGTGTTGGTCACATCTACTGCTTTGTATTCTATAACAGAGGCAGCGTTTCCGTTACCTTTTCCATCGGTCATATCAATAACATCTTTCACTGATCCCGAAATAAGGATATTTGTAATATTTGCTTTAGCCCCGCGACGAAGTTTGATGGCATCATGCATTTCAAAAGTAGATTCATTAATTACGCTAATGTTTTTAAAAATGAAATCAGATTGGTTTACATCTCCAGGCGTCGCACCATCCAGGTTTCCATCAAGCTCAAGTCCGCGTGGGTCGTCTTCGTTGCTGGTATAACCAGCTTTCCAAACACCATAAGCATTGTCTAAAGTACCTGTCCAACCCTGGGTTACATCGAACATATCATCGTCAGAGTCCACAACCAATAAATTTTTAACGCTTACAGAACCGCCAAACCATTCTATTCCGTCATCGGCACTTTTATAGATATAAATGTTTTCGATTTTTGTGCCTTTGCCAACACCGTTAAGTGTTAAACCATTATGTTCAACATCGGCTGAAGATTTTGCACCGGGATACTCCAGTTTTAAGTATTCCAGCACTCCCGAGTTGTCATTATCATTGCTGCCACCATAAATAACAGAAGCCTGTATTTCTGTTGTGCTTTTAGCAACCTCGCCATCGGGGCCTGATAGTCTTGCTTTTCCGTTAATAATCAAACCGCCCCAGTCGCCCAATTGTGGGTTGGTCTCAATAGAGGTCATGGTAACCGGTTTTTCGGCAGTACCATTTACAAAAATCTGACCACCCATTTCAACAAGGATATACTTATTGAAACCTTTTTTTGCTTTTATAACTGTACCGGCAGGAATCCTGAGTTTACCGCCGTCAATTACATGCAAAGGCCCTGTTAAAACGTATTCAATACTTGCATCGAGGGTTACATCAGAGTCAATGTCGCCACTTAACTCGTTGTCAACTATGGGATCTGGGTCTTTAGGATCATCCTTTTCACAAGAAACGAAGATCATGGCCAAAACAGCCAAACTTAAAAACAGATTTTTCATTTTCATTCTTAATTGTTTTTGATTGTTAATTAATAAAACTTAAAATTTATATTTTATGCTTAAATCGAAAGACATACCTTTCTTATAGCTGCGTATTACAGCCGGAGGCACATTGCTGTCAGACCCTTTCCGAGTGAGGTTGAATTCAGGGTTAAGTAAATTCATGGCTTTAAAACCAATACCCAGGTGGTTGTTGATTTTAAAGGTATTTACAAAATCCAGTGTTGTTACGCTTTCTTCGTAAAGGGTGTTAAACCCACGGGTGCCAATTGTATGTATTTTATCGCCCAAATAGTTTACTACCAATGCAGAATTCATTGAAAAGGTCCCGGACACCAAATTGTAGGTAAGGTCTGCATTAACTATATATGGCGAAGCCCCTTCCATGGCTGAATTGAGGTTTTTTTCGGTAAATAACGCTTTGTCGAGCCCATGATGCCTTGTATGGATATACGATGCGTTAACACCCAGGTTAAAGCGGTGTTTATTGGCAAGCGATAAAAGTTTTTTTCTGAACTCTGCCTCCAGGCCGGCAGCGCAGGCATAGTCCCCAATATTATCAAAAGTCTTTATCCCGGCAGAGTTGGCCATATCAAGCCTGGCGATGGGATCAACTATGTGTTTATAGAAACCGGTAAGGGATAGCAATTCGCCGGCAGAAATATAATAGTCCCATTTAAGGTCAAGGTTGTAATTGGTAGAGACCTCCAGGTCGGGGTTACCCACTTCGTACCCATCAAAACCATCGCGCACAAAGGGAGATATCTCTATATCCTGGGGCAGGGTGAATGTACGGCTTGAACCAATGCGTAAATGATGCTTATCGTTTAATTCATATTTAAGATTTAAACTGGGAGAAAAAAACATACCATCAATATTATCTGAACCTTCATTTGCACCTTCGTTTACCACATAATCAATTTTTATATAAACATCATCGGCCCTTACACCGGCATTCAGGGTAAAGAAACTTCCTAACTGATATACCAGGTCTATGTAGGCACCATGCATACTGCGCACCACATCATAGTAGTCGGGGGGGGAAGTATGAGAAATCATAAAACTGCCGTTTGATAACCCTTCCTGATTAATGTAATTATCCAGAACTACATTGTACCTGTCAAATTCAGGCACCGGTTGATTCACTATATGGCGATAAACTGGTGCGGTAAACTCTTTGTAGCTTATTCTTGAATCGTAACCCATTTCGATGCGCGAATTATTATCGCTATCCGCTGATAGCTTGTACTGTAAACTGACTTTCGGCAAAACGGCCATTTCATTTAAATCACTATTGAACCTTCTGTTTCTGAATTCGGAATGGTGCAACTTAATTGAGTCATTGCCAATTGATGGGAAAGCAAATATCCTGCGGTCGGGTTCCTTGCCTGTTAGCTGATTAACAGATGCCCCGGCAAAGTATTTTACCCTTTCCGAAATTTTTCCCTGAACGAATAACTGGTTTACAAACAATGCATTGTCATTTATCTGCTGTCGTCTTATTAACCCTTGGAGGCCTGGTGCTTCTTGAAAAATTTCTGTGTGCTTTCCATACAATTCTGCATCATATACCAACCCGCTGTGTATGTATAAAGCGTTATAAGACAATTTTGCACGCGTGTAGTTTAATTCAAGGTTACCCAATAAAAGATTCGAAGAACTTTTTATATATCTTGTGTATAACATATCTACAAAAGGGTTTGCTGCGTCGGTTGAAGTGATCTGCCGTAATATGCCCTCCTCGTACCTGTATTTGTTATCCACAGACCCGGCCACAAAAAAACGGTGTTTGTCCATAAACTTTTTCCCCCCTGAAAAAGATATCCCATAATTGTAAGGATTGTTGACTTTAACAGGATCAAGGGAAGTGTTAAATGAATAGTCGGTTGAATAATTATCGTAAGGACCGTATGATGCGGTGGAATATCCAAAGCTGTTCATGCCCTCTGCCAGGTATATATCTTTCCCAACTGTCATGCTGTTTAACGAAGAAGAAACCCCTATTTCGAATTCGCTGTCCCCAATAAGTTCTTTCGACTTAATGTCAATTAACGCGCCCCCTACATCGCCAGTCATGGAGGCAGAGAATACCTTGCTGACCGTAATAGCCTGAATTATATCGCTGGTAAAAAAATCAAGCGATATATTCTTGTATTCAGGATCTTCAGAAGGTAAAATAAATCCGTTTAGTGTTGTTACATTGTAGCGGTCGCCCAAACCCCGCACGAAAACATTCTTAACGCCATCCTGTTTTGAAATCCCTGAAATTTTTGTAACTGCACTTTCAGCATCACTAACACCTTTCCGGGATAGTTCCTGTGCGCCAATTGACTGAGTAGCCAATAAAGATTTTTTTTGTTCCAGCATCAAAATATTCTCAGATTCTCTGTTTGCCTTGCTTACAACCATAGCTTCGCTTAATTCTATCATTGAAGTAGTCAGATCAAAATTTACCTCAACCTCCTGTCCGTCTTTTAAAGAAATGGTTGTTTCTGCCTGTTCGTATGAAACAAAAGAGCACTGGAGTGTTACCTGCCCTGATGGAAGATTGGTAAAAGTATATAACCCGTCAAAATCGGTCATTGCCCCTAATGTTGTACCTTTAATGACAACAGTGGCCCCTGTCAGCAATTCACCGGTTTCCTTGTCCCGCACGATTCCTTTTACTGTGGCAATAGTTGTACCTTGAGGATATAATTCAACTGAAAAGCCGCAGACTAATATTACAAAGAACAATGTAGACAATATACTGCCAGATAATGACCTTGTAGCAGCGCTGGCCTTTATTTTTTCTTGTTCAGGTTTGCCACGGGTACCTTTGCATATCTTTGCAAAGAATTTACTTCCAACCTTTTCAGAATTACTATCCGGGAAAGTATTCAAAAAAATATCAAAAATCCTAATCCCCCGGCATACCGGGCTATACTTTGTATAAATTGTCATCTATTATAATTTCTAATTGCAGTTATACCTTAAGCTGAGTGTTTCAGCTATTTCTTCACATGATAAAAACCGATGTAAGAAACCGACAAGCCATAAGTTCCCTCCGGTATTCCGGTAATGGTATAGTAGTCGTGTCATAATAATCATTTGAAAATTTATGACAAAACTATGATTGGCATATTACCCAATAATTAAAAGCGCATTAAGAAATTATTAATAAATGCTGGTTAAGATTAAAGAATTGTTAAAGAATTAATTGTATTCTTTTGGTTTTCTTTTATTTGGTAAGATGTAGAATGGTTGGGGATTATCGCTTATGTATAACATATGGTTGTATAAGCAAGGTTTTAAGATTGATAAGATACCTGCAACGTGTGTTGATCAAAGGTATTGGTTCATCATTTGACCCTTCCCTAAAGATTACGGTTACGCAAAAATTCATGTGCCAACCCTGTAGGGGACAGGTGAATGAAGAATTGAGCCGGAGTGCGGGTGAGGTGGTAGTGAGAGAAGTGAGCGAAATTAATTAAATACAATTTTTCTGATATTTAAAATCTGTTTGTCGTCATTGACTTTTTTGCTGAAACTTACTATTTGATTACTCATAAATGTATTTGTTAAAACATCAGTATAATCAATTTTAATATTTGCCAGTCTTGCATATTCAGTCTGAACAGTCATGTTTGTTTTTGTCTTTACCGAAAGCTGGGCATTAACAAGTTCAAACTGACTTTTATCACCATAAGGTTGAAAAACAATCTTTTCAAAACTCAACACCTCAATTTCAGTAATAATTGAAAACGGAAGTATTTTTTTCGTACCCTGGTGAAATACCACTACTCCGCTAAAATCAGGTTCAGCATTATTACATGTTCCGTCTAATTCAGTAAAACTCGAAAATTTTAAGGTTTCACCATCGGTAAAGAAAATAGTACCAGACACACCCTGTCCAAAAATTAAAACCAATGGCATGGTTGACAGCAGTAAAATAAAAAATATTTTTTTCATAAACAGAGGTTTTAAATAAGTGAATAATTACTTCATAAATAAACACAAGCGAATTGTAAAAGCTAAAAAAAATATAATTCACAACTTATTATAATACTGTAACATCTTTTATTTTAATTTATTGTGTTGTGGAACTAATATTGTGAAATATATGGAATAACGTTCCGGCCCCGGTTTTGGGTTATTAAGCTTACTGTACGGTGATGTTTTGGTTCAAAAATGATGTTAAGGGGTGTTGATTATAAATCCTTTTAAAAACAGATACTGGCAACCAATTAAAAAATTCAGAATCTGTGTAATACAAAGTAAGATGAGGGTGTCTTAAAAGTCCTCAAATGCATAATTTGGATATGAATCAAAGACTTTGAAAACACCCTCTTATACCTTGATGTCTCTAATTTCCGAATAATTTCCTTGTAGCTTTGAGGCGCGGCCTGTACCTCAGGGTGATCTGTTTTGATTTACCGTCACGGGTAATCGTTGCAGTTGCATCACATTCGCCGTTGCCGTAATCGAGGACCACCGGTTCGCGGCTGCCAACAACGATCTCAACCTGTCCTCCGGTAATCAGCCTGCAGGCAAGCTTAATATAAAGCGAATCAACAGTTGTGCAGGTGAAATCTTCACCTGAAGCTGTAGTGCCGGTTACACTGCCCCATACCTTGTATTCATCATCGAGTATTGAGGGTGTGCCGGCCCCGGCAATCCAGTAGCGCTCACGTTCTGAATTACGTGTTATTTCAATGCCTTCGGGAGTGGTGATTTTGCCGTTTTGCAGGATGATTGAAAACCACATATGGTTGTTTTCATCAAGACCTTTATTTGTGACTGTTCTGGTACCTTCGACCTGTATATCATTTATAGAATATCCCTCCAGGGTGACAGTACGGTAAGAACCTTTCTGCAGGTAACGTCCTTTACGTTGAATAATTACCTTTCCTTTCCTTACAATGGTGTCAATGGTAACATCAAACCTGTTCTTTATAGGTTGTATACATCCATCGCCATAGTCTATGGTTATGGTCCATACCGTATCATTTACTGTGGTAGTGATGTTCGCGCAACCTTCAGATGCTGACGATTTGGTAATACCCGCTTCAGCGGCATCTGCCTCATTCATGATATCCTCAAATACAAGATCGGCAAATGCTTCATCTTCTGCAATTTCAATGTCTTCGCCTGTTAGTTTATCAGTCATTTTATCACAGGAAATCATCATAAAAATTCCCAGTAATGAAGCCAGAAATGCGATTAAAAATCTCTTTGTTTTCATAAGTCTCTATTTAAATTTAAAACAATATTATTCTGTACCTTTGAACGTTAATACTATCTCGCCGGTTACAGTCACTTTGATGATTTAAATTATTAAAGGTTTAACGGGGAGAAAAAAAAACATCAGGAAGCATACTCCCATCATCAAAAGATATGTTGTACCCTTTAAGGGACACATATAGCCGCGACATAAAAAAGCCGGAGAACAAGCCTCCGGCAATTATGAAATTTATAGAGCAGAAAAATCTATCCGAGATATGTTCTAAGCAATTTGTTTTTGGTGCGCTGCCTGAGATGTTTGATGGCTTTCTCTTTGATCTGTCGTGTGCGTTCTCTTGAGATGCCAATCTCTTCGCCTATTTCTTCGAGCGACATCTGCTTATGTCCGATACCATAAAACGACCTGATAACACGGCTTTCTTTCTCTGGGAGCGTATTCAGCGTTCTTTCGATCTCGAGGCTAAGCGATTCATCAATCAGTTTACTGTCGGTAGTGGGGGTATCGTTGTTTTGCAATACATCGAGCAGACTGTTCTCCTCGCCTTCCTGAAAAGGAGCATCCACAGAAAGGTGCCTGCCCGATAATTCGAGCGTACTGGCAACTTTATCTTCGGGTAACTCAAGCATAGATGCAACCTCATCTGGAGAAGGTTCTCTCTCGTGTGCCTGTTCCAGCTGCGAAAAAGTTTTGTTTATTTTGTTGAGCGCCCCAATTTTATTCAACGGGAGCCTTACAATCCTTGATTGCTCAGCAAGGGCCTGAAGAATACACTGTCTGATCCACCATACTGCATAAGAAATAAATTTGAACCCTTTTGTTTCATCAAATTTCTTTGCAGCTTTAATTAACCCGAGGTTTCCTTCATTAATCAGGTCGGGAAGGCTTAATCCCTGGTGCTGGTATTGTTTTGCCACAGAAACAACGAAACGCAAGTTGGCCTTGGTAAGTTTTTCCAATGCTTCCTGATCGCCCATCTTGATACGCTTGGCAAGCTCAACCTCCTCTTCGGGAGTAATTAATTCCTCTTTGCCAATATCATGCAGGTATTTTTCAAGTGAATCACTGTTTCTGTTGGTTATTGATTTTGTAATCTTAAGTTGCCTCATAATCTTCTCCAAAAAATAGTTTCATACATTCAAATAACAAATATTTTGCAGATTTGTTGCGTAACAACAGTTAAAAGAACAAATATTTATTCTACTGACATCTAAATTA
The DNA here is from genome assembly GCA_046485045.1 of Bacteroidales bacterium. GTDB lineage: Bacteria > Bacteroidota > Bacteroidia > Bacteroidales > UBA10428 > JAFGPL01. The sequence goes on along the minus strand of JAWOHT010000207.1, from coordinate 1,383 downwards.
TTAACATGAATTTAAGAATAATTTTTGTATAAACAAAATATAGTGTGCGAATAGTTATTTTATTTACCATCTGACCCTGATTCCCGCTTAAGTTTAACATGAATTTTTGCAAATATCGGCATAAAAGACGCAGAAAAAAAGTTTACTTTGCAAAAAAAAGTTAAATGATACTTAAAAAATTCATTTTCATATACCTCGGCCTGCTTCTTGCCATGTTGTGCTGGGCATTAACCTTTATATGGTATAAGCAGGCATATCCTGTTGTTTCTCCCATTTCACTGGTTACCCTTAGGTTGTTAATAGCTGTTGTATTGTTGTTCATCATTGTAAAAGTCTCTAAAAGGCTTGATGTGATTAGTAAAAAAGATATACCCGGATTCCTGCTGCTTGCTTTCTTCGAACCCCTTGTTTATTTCCTTGGTGAGAGTTATGGCCTTAAATATATTTCTTCTACCCTTGCATCGTTGATGGTTGCAACCATTCCTCTTATTACGCCGTTTGCAGCATATTATATTTTCAAAGAAAAACTCAGCCCCGGCAACTACCTGGGAATCATTATTTCTGTAATTGGCATAGCACTTATTATTCAAACCGGCCAGGGCAACTTCGTGTCAACACCGCTGGGCGTTTCGCTTATGTTGATGGCAGTATTTTCAACTATAGGCTTTTCGGTATATGTTAAAAAACTGTCGCCAAAATACAATACCCTTACCATTGTGTTTTACCAGAATTTTATCGGCCTGCTCTTCTTCATCCCGCTCTTTATACTGGTTGATAAAAGCAGCCTGTTAAAAACCAATGTTCCCTTTTCTAACATTTTGCCGGTGATTTACCTTGCTGTTTTCGGATCAATTGTTGCTTTTGTCCTGTTTATCAATTCGATAAGATATATAGGGATTGCAAGAGCCAATGTATTTACAAACCTTATCCCGGTATTTACCGCGATACTGAGTTATTTTATACTACACGAGCAGTTTAATGGAAAGAAAATAGCCGGAATTATTGTAGTAATGGCAGGTTTGTTCCTTTCGCAGGCAAGAAATATCTTTAAGTATTTTAAAAAAAACAGTTATGCGAATAACACCTCAACTGCTGGCTAAAATCAGGGACTATTCAACCGGCAAAAAGGCATTACTGACACAATTTTTTTCAAAACTTGGAAAATTAAAGCCAAAAGACCTCGATTTGATAGTTCACCGGTATCACCACGAAGTGTTTGCTGAAATTAACTGCCTCGAATGTGCGAACTGCTGTAAAACCATTAGTCCGATCTTATACGAGCCAGATATTTACAGGCTTGCTGACAACCTGAAAATGAAAGTTTCTGTTTTTAAAGATAAATATGTTGTAACAGATGATGACGGTGATTATGTTTTTAACCAA
>JAWOHT010000079.1:0-8292 GCA_046485045.1 Bacteroidales bacterium | reverse complement strand
CATTTTCATGGCTTCACATTCCATTTTAAATCCTTCTTTATATTCTTCGCTATAATATCTTGAAGCCCCTCTGAAACCAAGCATAGGATTTTCCTCATCGGGTTCAAACTCTTTTCCCCCTATCAAGTTGGCGTATTCGTTTGATTTGAGATCGGTCATACGAACTGTTACATCACGGGGAGAAAAGGCGGCAGCGATCTGTGCGACACCTTCGGCCAGTTTTTCAACAAAGAAGTGTCGCTTATCATCAAAAGATGCAGTTAGTTCTTTTATTTTCTTTTTGGCTTTGTTGTCTTTAAGTGTATCATATTCGGCAAGTGCGAGCGGATGAATCTGGATAGTGCTGTTGATTACAAATTCCAGTCGCATCAAACCCACACCTTTCACAGGATAACCGCTGTAAGAGTATGCTATGGAAGGATCTGCCAGTATGAGCATTACCTCTGTGTCCGGTTCATCATATTTTTCAAAATCAATTTCTTCCTCTTCCCACTCCAGTGAACCTTCATAAATCTTTCCTTTTTCTCCTTCGGCACAGGAAACGGTAATTTTTTGACCGTCCTTAATAGTACTTGTTGCATTTTCGCTCCCTACTATTGCAACGGCTCCCAGTTCACGGGCCACAATGGCGGCATGGCTGGTACGACCCCCACTATCGGTAATGATTGCGGAAGCTTTTTTCATTACATTATCCCAATCGGGGTTGGTAATTTCCGTAATCAGGACGTCGCCTTCCTTGAGCTTGTCCGATTCATCGGGAGAGCTGAGGATCCGGGCTGTACCTTTGGCAATTTTTTCTCCGATGGCAGTTCCTGTAACAAGCACCTTTCCTTCTTCTTTCAGCCTGTATTCTTTAATTTTTGATCTTTCACCACTGCTATGGACAGTTTCAGGACGAGCCTGCACAATATAGAGTTCACCACTTTCGCCATCTTTGGCCCATTCAATATCCATGGCCATACCGTAATGCTCTTCAATTTCCAGTGACCACCTTGCCAGAGTTCTTATCTCTTCGTTGGTAAGGACGAATTTTTTTCTCTCTTTTAAAGGCGTTTTTATGTTTTTTGTGGTTGCTTTACTTTTTTTGCTGCTTCTGGTATAAACCATTTTCTTTTCCTTGGAGCCGATTTTTTTGGAAATAATGGCCAGCATGCCTTTTTTCAGAGACGGTTTAAAGACATGAAACTCGTCGGCATTAACCGCACCCTGCACTACATTATCGCCTAAACCCCAGGCGCCCGTAAGGAATATCACTTCTTCGTAGCCACTCTCTGGCAGAATAGTAAAAATTACTCCTGCCGAAGCTTTGTCGGAGCGAACCATTTTTTGTACTCCTGCCGATAGTGCAACTTTCATATGGTCAAATCCATTGTGCTCGCGATATTGAATGGCCCTGTCGGTAAACAGTGAAGCAAAACATTTTTTGCAGGCTTCAAGTGTGTTTTCAGGTCCTTTTACATTCATAAAGGAATCATGCTGGCCGGCAAATGAAGCCTTGGGCAGATCTTCTGCAGTTGCACTGCTTCTGACAGCCACACTGGTAAGACTCTTTTCTTTTTCTTCCAGTTCTTTATAGGCAGCTTTTATACTTTGGGCGAGTTCTTTCGGGAATTCTCCTTTCATGATAAGATCACGGGCTTTTTTACCGGTCTCTTTCAGATTTTTGAATTCTTTTTTATCCAGGTTATTAAGCAATTTTGTCAGCTTTTCCCGCAATCCATTATGCTCCAGGTAATCCCAGTATGCGGTTGCCATAGTGGCATATCCTGCAGGAATATGAATCCCTTTCGGACTAAGTTTGCTTATCATTTCACCAAGCGATGCATTCTTACCACCCACCTGGGCTGTATCTTTATTTGACAAATCACTAAAAAAACGAATATAATCACCCATAACTCTAAATTTTTAAGTTTGAAATGTTATAATTCTTCATATTGAATTACCTCAACAGGACAACTGCCGGTTGCTTCCTTTATACTGTCTTTGTTCCTGTTCAAATCTGCATCATCTTTTACAACAGCAGTATCATCAGCCATTTCAAATACATCGGGACAAATGTCTACGCATAATTCACATGCAGTGCATCCTTCTTCTATCCAAACTTTTTTAAGCGACATAATGATTTATTTTTAAGCGTTATGATTAAATGTGTTTTTCACATTTGTGTATAATAAAAGGTCAATTACTATACCATGAGAAATTTGACCCGTTTTAATACATTATTCCGGTTGGCTTAAGCTGAAGAATTTTTGCTGAATTTGTCCTGTAACCATAGAAGAGAAAGAAATGTAAAAGGCTAATAAAACCGGGCAATATTGTAAAACACTCGGCAATAATATATAACCATTGGGGAAAATATTACACAACACACCCTGGCCACCGGTATATTTGGATATGGGGGGAAAGGTAAATAAAAGGTGATGTTGGAATCTTCAATAACGGATCTTTAAAGCCGAAGGCAGAATTTCTGCCTTGATTGCCGATATGGATTCAATCATTTCACCATCGGCCTGAAGATCCTGAGGTTTGCTGAATTGTATGTCAGCCTTGCTGGTGGATATAACCTTCACAAAATCCACGTGGTGGTGTTTGGCAATAAAAAGCAATCCTATCAAACGAAACAAGCTCCACCACGGATAGGGTTTTATGATGATAATTTCGAATTTTCCATCATCGGTTTTACCATCCTGGTTAATAGTGGCTCCTGTTCCGTAGGCCTTGGCATTGGCCAGTACGAGCATCTCGGCTGTGTATTTTTTAATATGCCCCCGGGCTAAAAGATAAAATGAAAAAGCTCGCTTCCTTTTCCAAAATTCCTTCAGCATATGCTTGCCATAGCCCATGATTCCTTTTGATCTTTCCTTTTCAAACCGTTTCACCGTTTGGGCATTAATTCCTACATCAGCCAAATGCAGGCAAAGATAATTCTGGTTGATGCGAATTGCATCAAAGGGTTTTGCTTTTGCTTCCAGTATTTGTTGAAGGGCTTCTCTGAAATTACCCGGCATGTTAAGGTTGTAGGCCAGTCCATTGGCCGAACCCGCCGGAATGATACCCATTTCTATGTTTTTTTTGTTTAGAAGCACCATGCCCACGAGGTTTATGGTTCCGTCTCCACCAATGGCAATGACAAGTCCTGGATTAAACTCCGTGATCTTATTCTCAATTTTTTCAATGTTGCCTTTCTTTTCGGTAAAATAGGTTTGCCAGCTGAAATTATACTGACCTGAATATCCTGAAATGATCTCCTCAATTTCCTTCTTTTCAATTTTTTCAGAAGTTGGATTGGCTATGAACAGTATTTTCATTTTTTGTAGATCTTTTGCAGGATGCTTTTAGTTCTTTGTGGTGATGAAAAACGCAATCATATTGAGTGGAATAAATTTTGCAAAGTTTAAAAGTAATGGATAATGCATTATATTGTAGAAGAATATCAGATAATAATCTGCGGTTGTTTTCCACTGGTGAGAATGATCAAATTTCATGCAAAACAAAATGAAACTTTTTAAACCCGTTTTAAGAGGGGTAAAAAAACCCTTTAAACTTCTCAAAATATATTTGAAGCAAAAGGCCGGGTGGCTCGGTACACCCAAGATACTTGCATATCGCGGCTTTGGCAATGATAAGCATGTGTATATAAAAGGCATGGTGATTGAAGACAAAGGTTTGACAAAACCTGTTGATAAACAGCGTGTATGGGCAAATATTCTTGCCACGATCAAGCGGTTCTCAAGTGATCAGATACCAGGGGTGAGAGTTGAAGCAAAATTCCTGGGAATGACGGCCATTGCTAAAACAGATGAGTTGGGGTTCTTCTCGTTTTATTTCGATGTAAAAGAAACCGCATCATCAATTCTTGAGAAAAACTGGCATAAAGTTGAGTTTGTTTTGCTTGATGATATAGTTGAAAATCAACCTGTAGTTACTGCTACAGGTGAAGTACGCATTGTTCCACCAACTGAAAAAAGGATTATTGTATCTGATATTGACGATACCGTTTTGGTTTCTCATTCTACCACAACCATACCGAAGCTTCGGCTTATGCTATTTAAAAATGCTTTAATGCGGGTGCCTTTTAAAGGGGTTGCCTCATTTTATTGTGCACTTGAAAGAGGCGCTGAAAAGGATGCGTTTCATCCGATTTTTTATGTATCGAGCAGCGAATGGAATCTTTACGATTTATTGGAAAACTTTTTTGATCACAACCGCATTCCCAAAGGCGTTTTTATGCTCAGAAAGTTAGAGCATAGCATTTATAAGTTCTGGAAATCAGGGCAGGGGTCGCATGAACATAAATATGATAAAATCAAATTTTTGTTTCAGTTGTTTGATAAACAAAAGTTTATTTTGATTGGCGATAGTGGGCAAAAAGACCCTGGAATTTACTTAAGGCTTGCGCACGATTTTCCCGGTAGGATAGAATCCATTTACATCAGGAAGATCGGTAAGGGAACTTACCAACAGACTCTTGAAAATTTCAATAAAAAACTACAACAAACCAATACATCCTACCTCCAGGTTGAGGATACCTCGGACGCTGCCAAACATGCTCTGGGAAAAGGATATATTCACGAAGATGCTTTGACAGAGCATCTCTGCCATACTGATGATGAATCGATGAAAATATAAAGATCTGTGGAAATCTTGTTTAGCAGGACCAATACTTTAGGTTGATATGCCCCAAATGCCTTGGTATTCTTTACCAAACGCTTGGTAGAAGTCACTCCAAAATTTAGGTTAACCTTGTCAACGTAATATATTTTTAAGCGTTACAATTAAATGTGTTTTTCACATTTCTGTATAATAAAAGGTCAATTACTATACCATGAGAAATTTGACCCGTTTTAATACATTATTCCGGTTGGCTTAAGGTGAAGAATTTTTGCTGAATTTGACCTGCAGCCATAGAAGAGAAAGAAATGCAAGAGACTATTAAAACCCGGCAATAATATAAAATACTCGGCAATAATATTTAACCGTTGGGGAAAACATTACACAACGCATCCAAACAACTGGTATAATTTTGAGATTGTTGGGCCGGTAAATGAAATGGCAGAAACTTTAGCATGGACTAATTTTTGATTGTTTACTTCATTCCACAACTCATTGCCGGTTTTTGTTTCATCAATAAATTTATGGTAATGTTTGTTTTCTGATTGGTCACCTGTTTAAATCGAATTTTTAATGGCTTTAATTGGAGAAATTTTTAAGAAAACCATTGAGATTGCTGACAAAATCTTTACCAATCCTGATCCAAAAGCAGCCCAGAAGGACGTGTTGAAGCAATTATTGAAAAAGGCTGAAAATACTGCTTTTGGCAAATTCTATCAGTTCAAACATTTGCTTTTATCGGATTACGATTTGCGTCATATGTTTTCGGAAGCGGTTCCTTATCACAGCTACGATAACATGCTTGATCGCTGGTGGTATAAGGTGCTGGAAGGAGGTGAGGATGTTGCCTGGCCCGGAAAAGTCAAATATTTTGCTGTATCCAGTGGTACTACAAGTAAAAAAAAGTATATTCCAGTAACAGAGGAAATGCTCAAGTCAATCCGCAATGCGGGAATGCTGCAAATTAAAGGTGTGGCAGATTTCGGTTTGCCTCCTGAGTTCTTTGAAAAAGAATTGTTATTGTTTGGCAGTAATACCGACCTGAAAAAGGTAAATGATCATTATGAAGGGGAGATCAGCGGCATCAGTGTCAACCAGCTACCATTCTGGCTCGAGGGTTTTTATCGGCCCGGAAGAGATATTTCTTCCATCAATGACTGGGATAAGCGCGTGGAAGCATTAGCCAAAAAAGCTCCTGGCTGGGACATTGGCAGCATCTCAGGAATCCCTTCATGGATCGAGCTAATGCTCAAACGTGTTATCGAATACCACAATTTAAAAAACATTCACGACATCTGGCCCAACTTCATGGTATTTACATCAGGAGGTGTAGCCTTTGAGCCCTATAAAAAGAGTTTCGAAAGAATTACCGGAAAATCCATCATTGTAATAGATACCTATCTAACCTCCGAAGGATATTTAGCTACCCAGACCAGGAGAGATACCGATGCAATGGCGCTGTTCACGGATAATGGCATTTATTTCGAATTTGTGCCCTTTACTGATGAAAATATTGATGAACACGGAAATATCCGTTCAGGAGCCAAAGCCATGAACATTGAGGATGTTGAAGAGGGAGTGCAGTATGTGCTTGTTATCAGCACCGTTGCCGGTGCCTGGAGGTATATGATTGGTGACACCATTGAGTTTACTGATAAAAATAGGGCTGAGATAAAGATTACCGGCCGTACAAAGCATTTTCTAAATGTTGTAGGCTCGCAGCTTTCGGTTATTCAAATGAACAGGGCCATCAAAGAATTGGGTGAGGAGTTCGATATTGATATCAAAGAATTTACAGTTGCGGCTCTGGTGGAAAGGGACAACTATTTGCATCGCTGGTATCTTGGCGTGGAAGATCAAACTAAAAAGGATACTGCTCATATTGCCCGGCGGCTCGATGAGATCCTCGAAGAAAACAACAAAAACTACAAAGTTGCCCGCAGCAAGGCATTGAAATCGGTTGAGGTTAGAATTATTCCCAATGAGATTTTCCATTTGTGGACAGAGGAGACAAAGCAAAAGGGTGGGCAGGTGAAAATGCCACGGGTTATGAAAGAAGGTGACTTCAGGGAATGGGAAAAGTATGTTGCCGTTAAGCTTAAACCCTAAGCCGGATAAATGACATACGTATAAATACCTTTTGGGTGACTGCAAAAACTCATAAGGACATACATACCAGGTTCAAGATGGTTGAATGACCTATTGATAATCACATTGCATTATAGTCGCCTCCGATATTAGATATAACGGACTCTGGAAATGAAGTTCCCGGGTACTAATCAGATCGTTAATCAAATGTGAACAAATTTCTACAAATCGACCCTTCAATGTAACTTTTCTTCAACAACCGATTGTTCTTTTTACCCTACTATTGGGCTGCAATGACCCTTTCCGTGCAATTTAAGAAGTATGGCAGGATTATTTCAAGTCAATAATCGTAAATGATCAAAAAAAATTGTTATGAAAAAGTTAGAAAACAAAACTGTATTGATCACCGGAGGTGCCGGTGGAATAGGTAAAGCTGCAACAAAAAAGTTTATTGCTGAAGGTGCTAGGGTTATGATTATTGATTTATATGAAGATGACCTTAAGAAGGTGCAAGAAGAGTTTGACAGTGACAATGTCTATTCTGTAGCTGCAGATGTGAGCAAAACGGAAGATGTTAAAAAATACGCTCAAAAGGCTAAGGATATCTTTGGTAAAGTTGATGTATTTTTTAATAATGCCGGCATTGAAGGGCAGGTGAAACCCATAGTTGATTATCCGGTTGAGGAGTTTGACAAAGTAATGGCCGTGAATGTCAGAGGCGTATGGCTGGGTATGAAATTCATTATACCCTTGATGAGAGATGGTGGCAGCATTATCATAACCTCATCTGTAGCGGGATTGCGTGGAACAGCCAACGTGAGTCCATATGTAGCCAGCAAACATGCGCTGAATGGGTTAACGCGTTCGCTCGCCCTAGAGCTGGCTGGAAGAAACATTAGAGTCAATGCCATTAATCCGTCTCCTGTTGATAACAGGATGATGCGCTCTCTTGAGAAAGGATTTAGTCCCGATGATGCGGAGAATGCCAAATCACAGTTCGAACAGATGATCCCACTGGGTCGTTATGCTGAAAATGAGGATATAGCAAACCTCGCATTGTTTCTGGCTGCTACAGAAAGCACTTTTATTACCGGAGCCATTCATTCAATTGATGGTGGTATGACTGCAAAATAAGCTTTCAAAAATAGGGTTAATGCACCAACTTGCCGTTCCCGATCGTCCGCAGGCATCCACCCTTGCCTCCTGCTTTCTTAGCGGAAACGATTCAAAGAAAGCATTTTCATGACTTCGTCCGGGGCAATTTACAATGATCAGGGCCTTACGCCCGCATGGCCAATTTCATTTACCGCGGCTACAACCCGTCTTGCAAGGTGATTAATCGCAGGAATGAGGCAGTAGTTGAAACAAAGATGTAAACGCTTATTGACCAGATGGGCTGTTATGTGGATCTTTTTATACAGTAAGGGGTGAATTTACTGCATAAAGTAATTTTCCTTTATATTAATATAACATATTCATAGGGCTAAAACCCTGATTGATTGCGAGAATATGTCAAAGGCAGATTGACAGGTCAGCTTTTGGCATATTCTTTTCTTGTAACACAACAGATATAAAATTACTTGAGTAAAAACG
>JAWOHT010000072.1:0-5336 GCA_046485045.1 Bacteroidales bacterium | reverse complement strand
TTCTAAGAAACGCCAATTATTGCGTTATGCTCGTTTTAAATATTAAACTCAATAGGGGCAATTGGGTTCTCAGTCGTCTTAATGAAAACGCTTTCAAAAAAATGACAGGGGCTGAAAACATAGAAGAACTGATTGCCAGGTATTTATCAAATGACGCCTCCCGCGAAGAAATTCACCTGTTCGAAAGCTGGCTTAACCAGGATTCGAAAAACAGGTCGGAATACGAGTCTGTTAAAGCTGTATGGGACCTTGTATCAAGGCCATACCATATGGCTACGGTTGATTTGACAAAAGCAAGGGCAAAAGTAAAACACAAAATCCCCGAGTTCAGAAGCACCCGAAGCATATTTTATTATTGGCAAAGAATAGCAGCAATCATCATCCTGCCCCTTTTTATTGCTGTTGCTGTGTTTTATAGTGTTTTTAAACAACGCCTGGCAGACAGGGTAATGCAACAGGAAGTAACATCGTCTTATGGTGTGCGGTCAAAAATCAATCTGCCCGATGGTACAGATGTGTGGCTGAATTCCGGGAGCAGGATTAAATTTCCCTCAAAATTTCTTGATAATAAAAGAGAAGTTTTTCTCGAAGGCGAAGCGCTGTTTAATGTGGCAGATGACAAGCTCAGGCCGTTTTATGTCAATCTTGGCGAAGTGTCGGTAAAAGCCATCGGGACTACATTTAATGTGGCTGCCTACAAAAAAGACAATACCTTTGAAACTACCCTCATTGCCGGTAAAGTGCTAATGGTAAAACAAAGAAGAAGTAAATCTGATGTTGTACTTTACAAAATCGAACCAAAGCAACATGCAGTTTATAACAAACAAGAAAGAAAAATAACCATATACGAAGATGCTTTGCCTGCGGCCCGTACAAACGGAAAGATAGAATCATTGAAACCATTGCCGCCTGAATTGTCTGCCTTAAAAGATGAGTTTTCAGATAACAAATACACCTCATGGATAGAAGGCAAACTGATATTCAGAAACGACCCGATGGACGCTGTTATAAGGCGGATTGAAAGATGGTATAATGTTGATATTCAATTAAAAGATACATTACTGTACGATTTCAGGTATACCGCTACCTTTATTGATGAAACACTTGAGCAGGTGCTTGGTTTGTTAAAACTCAGTGCACCTATCAATTATACCATTAAAGAGCGCAAGGTAAATAATGATAATTCATATACAAAAAAGCAGGTTATAATTACCCTGTTACGAAACAAATACTATTAACCATTAATATATTAATATGACATAAATGATTATAAGCCCCCGAAGCTTTCAGGCACATTAGGAAAGTATGTTTTTTTAATAGTACTTTGCCAATTACTGAAAAAGTAATAAAAACCGAATATTTTTACAGTGTGTATTTAAGGTTGTGTTTAAAAACCGGAAAATAAAAATCTCTAACCTAACAATTTTAAATTATGAAACAAGACCTGATTTTTCATTTGCCATGCAAAACACATGGCTGGTTAAGAAAGACAGCTAAAGTTATACAACTTGCAGTCTTTCTGTTTACCTTAACTTCAGTGAACCTGCTGGCAGCAGAGTCGTATCCTCAGAACGCCAGGCTCTCATTGAATCTAAAATCTGTGACCATCGAACAGGTGTTACAGAAAATAGAACATGGATCTGAGTTTTTTTTCCTTTACAACAGCCGGCTTGTGGATGTTACACGAAAGGTTGACGTAAGTTATAAAGAAGAAAAAATTCTTGATATCCTCGAAGACCTTTTTGCCAAAGACAATGTGGAATACGTTATAAAAGACAGGCAGATAATTTTATCCCCTAAAGACTATGACAAGTTGTTTTCTGTCACCTCAAAGGCGCAGGGAATAACCGTAACAGGAAAGGTGACCGATTCAAACGGCAATACCCTTCCCGGTGTGAATGTTGTTGAAAACGGCACCATCAATGGCGCGATTACCGACATTGATGGCAACTATTCCATCACTGTTTCGGGCGCTGAAGCAACACTCCAGTTTTCTTCTGTGGGCTATCTTTCAGAGGAAATAATTGTTGGCTCAAGCTCTACAATAAATATTATTCTTATTGAAGATATCCTTAAACTTGACGAAGTAGTGGTTGTGGGTTATGGCACTGCAAAGAAGAGCGATGTAACAGGTTCGCTGGTCTCTGTATCAGAGGAACAGATAAGAGAAATGCCGGTAACCAATGTATACCAGGCATTACAAGGCCGTGCTGCGGGTGTTGACGTTGTGAACCTGGGTTATGGCCTGAATGCCCGCCCCCAGATCAGAATCAGGGGAAACAGGTCTTTAACTGCAAACAATGACCCGTTATATGTGGTTGACGGTATTCCCATTGATGGCACCCTTGCCGATTTTAATCCGAATGATATTGAATCAATAGAAATCTTAAAAGATGCATCGGCAACAGCAATATATGGTTCAAGGGGTGCAGCCGGAGTTATCTTGCTAACAACCAAAAGGGGGAAGGCCGGACAATCAAAAATAAACCTTGATGCAACATGGACCATTAAAAACCCGTTGAGATTTTATGACGATTTATCGGGGCATGAATGGATGGAAATAGGAAGAAACAGCCAGAGACCATTAAGATATAGAACCCCTTATCCGACTCCTGTGGCCGATTTGGCATTAATTGACAAAATGCCATACGAATGTAAGGAATCTGTTAGAATGGGATACGAATGGAACGAAGACGGAACAGTAAAAATGCGCCCCGTAACCGACGAGGAAAGAGCAAAATGGTCTCAGGTAATGAGCGCCGTGCCCGATGAGGTACCCTTATATAATCCCGAAAATGTGAGAGATTATGACTGGTTTGGTGCAGGCCGCAATGTGAATGCCCTTACACAGAATTATCAGTTTAGTGTGAGTGGCGGAACCGAACGTGTTTCAACATATTTTTCGCTGGGTTATATTAACGAAGAAGGTATGGGTGTTGGCGAAAAGTATCAAAGGATATCGCCACGGTTAAACCTCGATTTTCAGGTAACCGACTGGCTAAAAGTTGGTATCAGCAACACTTTTAATGCAGAAATTACTGATCCGGGCGAAGGGTTATTAACCGGAGTTAGAAATATGGTCCCCATTTCAATGCCTTACGATACTTCAGGCGAATTCATGATCAATCCCACCGCTGACACACAGGTGAAAAACCCCCTTCGCGATAACAAATTAAACAGCCGTGAAAACAGGGCCAGCAGGTATCTTGGCGGGTATTATGCCGAGGTGTCTTTTCTGAAGGATTTTAAATACAGGTTAAATGTTGGCCAGGATTTCAGGCACCTTAGAGAAGGCCGGTACCGTCATGCTTTGTCATCGGCGATCTATCCTAGTGTGAATGATGCACAATATATACAATCTCAGGATTTTCATTATACCATAGATAATTTACTATATTACAATAAACAATTGGGACAACATGGGTTTGGTGTTACATTATTACAGAGTATTGAAGCCAAAAGACATGAAAGAACTACCATGTATGGCCAGAATTATCCATACGACAGCCAGCTTTGGTATAATATGGTTTCAACAAACGACCCGGCAACCTTAAACCTGACTTCTGAGTATTATAGAAGGCAGCTTGCTTCTTTCATGGGCCGGTTAAATTATAATTTAATGGACAAATATCTTTTAACAGCTTCGCTGCGGTATGACGGGTCTTCTGTTTTCTATGTTGATAACCAGTGGGATTATTTCCCGTCGTTTTCTGTGGCATGGAAAGTACACAACGAAGAATTCTTAAAGAAGGTTGATTTCTTAAACCAGTTAAAGCTCAGGCTTGGATATGGCACTGTTGGTAACCAGACTGTTAAACCCTATGAGACATCCGGCGCCATAAGGTCAACACAATATGTATTTGGTGAAACAGCGGCAAAAGGTTTTGCACCCGATTTAATTCAGACCAGGGAAGTGGGCTGGGAGAAGAGCGCAACTTTAAACCTGGGAGTTGATTACGGGTTCTTCGGCAACCGCATAGCGGGTTCTATTGATATTTACCGGACCAACACATATGATCTTTTGCTTAATAAAACATTGCCTACTGTAACCGGATACACCAAGATAAGGGCAAATGTTGGCGAAACAAGAAATCAGGGTATCGAGATTTCATTGACTTCCTTTAATGTTGTAAAGGGTAATTTCAGGTGGGAAACCGATTTTAACTTTGCCATGAATAAAGAAGAAATTGTGAAACTTGCAGAAGGCGCAGGCGATGACATTAACTCCGGTTGGTTCATAGGATATCCGAAAAATTCGTATCGCGCATACGAATATGATGGAATATGGCAGGTAAAAGACAGTGCAATGATTGCTTTTTATAACAAAACCGGCAATAACGACTTTAAACCGGGAAAAATTCGCGTGAAAGATGTTGACGGGAACGACACCATTGACTTTAACGACGAAACTGTTGTGGGGCACCAAGTACCTAAATTCTCAGGAGGCCTTACAAACCGGTTGTATTTTAAAGGTTTCGAGTTGTCATTTTTCTTATATTTCAGGGTTGGCCATGGTATTTATAGCAGAGACGGACATTATTTTCCAATGGACCCGAGATATTCCACACCATTTCTCTCGAATTACTATTTGCCCATGGGCACCGAAGAAGAAAATGCGGCTGCCGATCATCCAGCTCCTGCCACTACAAGAGATAAGTATGAAAGCGCTATGTGGTTCAGGAAGGCCTCGTTTTTGAAACTCAGGCATATTACGCTGGCTTATAATATTCCTAACTCTGTAATTTCTAAAGTCCATATTAAAAGCCTGAAGGTATCTGTTCAAGTGTATAATCCAATTCTTATTACGGATTATCCTTATCTTGACCCTGAAGCCCAGAGCGGTGATAAAAACAATATTCCGTCAGGGGTCAGTGACAAAGGGTGTACCTTTAGTCTGAAAGTCGGATTTTAATAATATTCATGTTTTCTCGAAAAACACAAAAAAATGAAAAAGATAAAATCAATATTAACAATACTTGCAGTACTCACAATCATTACATCATGTGAAGATTTCCTTGTAGAGGAACAGGTAACTGCACTTGGTTACGGATACTACGAAACCGAGCAAGGTTGCGAAGCCTTGGTAAATGCATGCTATAACGGATTAAGGTTGAAGTATGGCGATGAATGGTCATACGGTCTGTATAATTACGGGGTTGATGAATACATGAAAGGTTATGAATGGACCCAGCCATATGCACAACCTGAGTATAACGATTATAACCCCGATCTGGACGGCCATGACAAGGGCACATATCCGGATATAGGCGACTGGTGGGCGCTTATTTACAATGCCATTGACCGTTGCAATGTGGCCTATGACAAGATACCAAAGG
>JAWOHT010000042.1:0-6596 GCA_046485045.1 Bacteroidales bacterium | reverse complement strand
TTAACTGTTACTGAACCAATACTAACCCTGACAACATAAAATCCCGGCATTAGCGCTACTGTATTAATCGCTAAACTATCCTGGCAGGGTCCAAGTTCAAATTTGTTCAATAGTTTGCCATGTATGTTGTAAATTTCAATATGCCCTTGTGCCTGATATTGTTTTGGTGACGACACGGTTACATAATCATTTACAAGGGTCGGAAAAACAGTGATATTGTCATCAATACTTAGTTTATATTGAACGGTTGATAAACTTTTGCATCTCTTCATCCGGTTCGCAAAATCCTGAAGAAAATCCCTTCTCCAGATATTAAGGGTTTTTACACCAATATAACCCCTCTCGGTATATTCAGCCGAAGGATCATCTGTCCACCAATTTTGATAATTGGGAGAAGGTTTTAGCTTATTTGAAGCGGGCGGACGGAATGAAATAATACTACCCGATAAATTATTTATAGAAGCAATGTTACTGCTTATCGTATAGTTATAGTTTTTTGGTCCATCTTTTGGAGAAAAAAGAAACTTAACGGTATCTTTTAGCACCAAAGCTTCAATTGGCCTGTCAATATTCATCGTTGCCACCGGGTTAGATACGGTATTGGTATCAAATGGCAGAAGAATCTCCAGAACACCAAATTGTTCAATGCTGTCCTGGCTGGTTGTAACTCTTTTGTATATTTTATGCGGACGTTCCCAGGCGCGAACAAACATACCTCCCCAGCCCGGCTGTTCAGGATCATCAGGCACACCATAAAGCAACCTGGTAAGTGATGGGGTATCTCCCATCTTCATTGAACTGCCTTTTGAATAAAAATAATTGCCTAAAGCACCGAAACCTTTGATATAGGTTTCGACAAATTTATTATTGCTCCACACACCAGATTGGTCACCACCAAGAAACCATCCGCGGTAAGTTGCATTGGCTTCGATCATCCATAAATCCGGAAAGTTTTCAGCAATATACTGATAGGCATTTACAGTCCATTTTTTATTTGGCCCGCCGATAAAATACACATGCAGTTTTGGAAGGATATCCGGCGCGTCATGCAACGCCTGGGCAAGATCTTCAATTCCGCCCCAGATAAGGATATTTAACGGACGCGGGTCGTCTCTCCGGGCGCATTCAATAATCCACTCAGAACCTTCTGTTGGCTGGCTGTAACCAGTTGGGTTCGGTGAATCAATTGCTCCCTGCATGGTAATTTTTCGAAGAGAATCGGCGCTTGGATATTTATAAGAGTAAGCTTTTAAATTTTCATAGTCAGCTTCATAAGCATCAATACATTCAAGGATATGATGTTTTCTGCCATTGCCATATGGAGATGAGATTATTCCCTCGATATCAAAGGTATCTGCATATACAAGTAAGTGCACAAGCGATTGAAAATCATCATAATCAGTACCTCCAATATCGGTTGATACAATTACACGATGGCGTTGAACAGTGTCCGAAACCTCAGATTTTACCGATAAAAACCGGCCACCTAAGATAACCAATACAACAATTCTGAAAAGAAAATTCACTTTTATCATTTTTAACGATTTGATTGATGAAAATGGTTATTGCTTAACATAAACTCTCAAAAATATAAAATATATTTAACATGGCAACAGCACCCCGGCAGGCATACTAAAAGTTACCTAGAACAATTATTTGTAAAAGAATACATTATATGTTCTTTTTAAGTTACTTAACAGGTTTATTAAACACGAACCCTGAAATTTTGTTTAAAGATTATTGCATGAATTCTTATAAATACAATTTAATTTTTAATAAATTTAGTTTTCTGCAAAACGATATGGTTTAAATCAGAATTATTGACAATAATATGGCAAATTTTATGATTGATTCCAATTCAATATTCAGGCATCTTACCGAAGAAGAGCTGGCGCAAATACCCATTGACCAGGAACCCGAACATTATAAACGGGGTGTCGTTATATATGAAGAGGGCAGCCGTATCCCGGGTTTTTTCTGCGTTCAGAAAGGGATCATTAAAATTTACAAGACGGGCTTTGACGGCAAGGAACAGATTATCCGTTTTGCCAAAAAAGGCGATATTATGGGCTTTCGTTCAACACTTGCAAAAGAACGTGCCTGTTCCACGGCAAAGGTAATTGAAGATGCTGCCATTATTCATGTTCCCGGCGATATGGTTATTAACCTGGTTAAGACCAACGGTGAGTTTGCATACGATCTTTTACGTATTGCCTGTAAAGAGCTTGGGGAAGCCAACGATAACATTACCGATATTGCACAAAAAACAGTGAGGGAACGCCTTGCCGAAGAACTAATTCATTTGCGCAAAGAGTTTGACCTCGACAATGAGAAGTTTCTCCGCATATCACTTACTCGCGAAGAACTCGCGAATATTGTCGGCACAGCAACCGAATCGGTTATCAGACTGCTTTCAGAATTCAAGCAGGATGGGATTATTGAACTGCATGGACGCAGGATAAAAATTCTTGATGAGAAAATGCTGCTGAAAATAGGCAATATTCATGATTAATAGTTTTGCAATGCTTATCTCACGCTTAAACCTTTACCAGACAAAGTAAATAAATTATGGAAACCAGGACCCTGTTGATCGCTTTCGCGCTGACCCTTTTTGCAGGGCTTTCTACAGGATTTGGCAGTGCATTGGCAATATTCACCAAGCGTACCAACACCAAGTTTCTGTCGCTTGCCCTCGGTTTTTCTGCCGGGGTGATGATTTATGTATCTTTCGTAGAGATTTTTTTTAAAGGCAAAGCTATCCTCACACAGGAAGTCGTTTTCGGCGAAAGACTTGGATCGTGGATCACGGTGCTGGCTTTTTTCGGTGGTATTGCAATAATTGCCATTATTGATAAGCTTGTGCCGAATGTAGACAACCCGCATGAGATGCATAAAGTGGAAGAGATTGACACCACTACCAAAAATCTCAAGCTCAAACGCATGGGGCTTTTCACTGCACTGGCCATTGCTATCCATAACTTTCCCGAGGGCCTTGCCACCTTCACCGCTGCCCTTTCTGATACCAATCTGGGTATAGCCATTGCTGTTGCAGTGGCCATTCACAACATACCCGAGGGTATTGCTGTTTCAATACCTGTTTACTATGCCACCGGTAGCCGAAAAAAAGCTTTCTGGTTGTCTTTTTTATCGGGGCTTGCAGAACCGGTTGGCGCACTGGTGGGTTATCTCATCCTGCTTCCGTTTATGGGTGACAATGACACAGTTATGGGGATTGTGTTTGCCTTTGTTGCCGGCATTATGGTTTTTATCTCTTTAGACGAATTGCTGCCGGCAGCCCGGGAATACGGGGAAGCCCACCTCTCAATATACGGCCTCATTGGAGGCATGGCATTAATGGCTGTAAGCCTGTTGTTGTTTATTTAGTGTTTGTCTATAAAGTCCGCTATCTGCGTTATGCTCACCGTAAAAATGCTCATTTACACCAGTAAACTCCGCTTTTTCGGGCTTCGCAAGCCTTGATATCGAACTTTATGAATCAAACACCTGACTATATGGACAGACACTATTTAGTCAGATATAATAATCTTCCGATTATTACCTTAGGAAAAATCATAAGTGATATTCGTTAGTGTCTCAGAAACTGACCAAAGTTCATTTGCCAGTTTTACATCGTATGATTTTTTACTTGATTTCACAAGTTTTGGATAACCGCGCATATCCATCATCTTTGTCGGCCCGAAATACTCTCCGCCTCTTAGCCCTTCTTCTGTTGCAGCCCTGAGTATTGGTAAAGTGCCCATATCAACCTTCTGGGCTATTAGATTGGTAAAATAGCCAATCACTTTACCAGATGATCTGAAAAGATTGGTTATGGTAACTCCGGGGTGAGCTACAGTGGCGATTGCATCAATCTTATTTTCTTTGAACCTGCGGTCTAATTCATAGGTAAAAAGCAGGTTTGCAAGTTTACTTTGCGCATAAGCCATGAATTTATTATATCTTTTTTCAAAATTCAAATCGTTGAAATAAATATCCCCAAAAGTTCTGTGTGCAATGCTGCTTTGGGTTACCACCCTCGATTGCGGCGTTTTCTTAATAAGGTCCAGCAGTAATCCCGTAAGTGCATAATGGCCCAGGTGGTTAATGCCAAACTGAACTTCAAATCCCTGCTTTGTTAATTCCCTTTTCGCGGGATACATTACCCCGGCGTTATTCATCAAAATATCGAGTTTTGAATATTTTGAATGAAATGTATCTGAAAACTGCTGAACCGATCCAAGGTCCGAAAGATCAAGATGCATCAGTTCAACCTGTGCTTCAGGATACTCGCCGGTGATTTTAGCCAGCGCTGCTTTCCCCTTTTCAAGGTTGCGCACCGCCATTACTACCATAGCGCCTTTTTTAGAAAGTTCTTTCGCAGCTTCGAGCCCAAGCCCGCTGTTGGCGCCGGTAATAAGTATTACCCTGCCCTGCTGCGAAGGAATTTTTGCTGTTGTCCAATTGTCATTGTTTTTCATTTTAAAATTTGTTTTAACAAAAATGAACATTAATTATGAGATTTTTATAAAATCTTTATACCCCTGCCCCTATTTTTAATAAAGTCCTTATAAAATCAAATTCATATTTGCACCACTGGCAAAAAAATCATTTCTACAAAGCAGTATTATATATTTCTCAATGAATGAGATAATTAATTTCAGAATTTTTTTAAAGGTTTTAAGCAGAAACCTTTTTATAGCAGGTGGTGCATTACTGCTGAATGCAGGGGTGGCAATATATTACTCCGAAAGCATATGGCCCTTTATCTTTCCCGCAGTTTTGGTTTTTTTAACAGGATGGGGAATTTCTATTTTTACAGGAAACAAAAATAATGATATAAAAGTTCAGCGCAAAGATGCATATCTCACCGTATCGCTGTCATGGATTACCATTTGCCTGGCAGGATGCCTTCCGTATATTATTTCAGGGGCGATACCGGGTTTTATCAATGCATTTTTCGAATCGGTTTCAGGATTCACGACCACCGGGTCATCCATTCTTACCGATATTGAAATATTACCCAAATCAATATTGTTTTGGAGAAGCTTTACACATTGGATTGGCGGTATAGGCATTATTATGTTGGTTATAATTATCATGCCTGCCTTGCAGATTGGAGGTTATCAGCTGTTTACCCTTGAATCTTCGATGCAGGAAAAAATAGTTCCGCGAATAAAGTCGGTAGGTTATCGTCTGTTGCTGATTTACCTTCTTCTAACAGGTGCAGAGACCTTATTACTGGTTCTTGGCGGCATGAATATCTTTGAAAGCATTTGTCATGCTTTTGGAACAGTTGCCACAGGAGGTTTTTCTCCTAAAAATTCAAGCATCGGAAACTATTCTACTTATATTCAATACATCATAATGATATTCATGTTGCTGTCTGGTACGAATTTTCTTGTTCATTATTACCTGTTGAAGCGTGATTTTAAAAAGTTGAAACAGAATCAGGAGCTGCACTTCTATTTACTGGTTGTGTTCATAATAGGTTCTTTAATAACATTTTCACTTATGTTTAAAATGCACAAACCCTTTGAGTTATCTTTCAGGGAAGCATTTTTTCAGGTGATTTCGATAATAACATGCACAGGATTTGCCACCGCTGATTACCTGCAATGGCCGCAATTTGCATGGATTATTATATTTTTTGCCATGTTTCTGGGAGGAAGCACGGGCTCAACAGCAGGGGGTATTAAAATGGCCAGACATCTTCTTGTAATAAAAAACATAAATCGTAATCTGCGCCAGATGCTTTCGCGAAATGCAGTTCTGTCTATAAGGCTTAACAACAATCAGGTTGATGAAGAAACAAATCATTCCATATTAAGCTTTATAGGTCTTTATTTTCTTATCTTCATTCTTGGTACAATATCACTAAAAATTACAGGAGTAGATATTAAAACAGCCTGTGGCTCAGCAGCCACGTGCATGGCAGGTATCGGCCCCGGTATAGGGACCGTGGGTCCTGATTCAAATTTTGCCCATCTGCCACAGGTGGGTAAAATAATCCTTTCATTCCTTATGTTATTGGGCAGACTTGAAATATACACTATCATTGTATTGTTTACACGTAATTATTGGACAAAGTGACATAAATAACGAATATGATGATGTTTAAAACTAAATTTGTAATTTATTTCCCATATGAATAAAAAAGCTGCTTTGCGAAGATTATTCATTAAATTGTTTTCATCCAATTCTGGTCAATACCTGTTAGCTATTCTTATAATCGGTATCACTGCACTTTTATGCACCCCGCTTTCATATACCGAAAACTATCATGTTGTTTCTTTTATTCTGTTGTTCGTAACATCAATACTGGCTACATTTATGGGCACGGGCCCTGTATTGCTTGCTTCATCAATCAGTGCTCTGGTCTGGAATTTCTTTTTTATACCGCCGCATTATACCTTTCATATAGATAAGGTTGAAGACATTCTGCTATTTGGTGTTTTTTTCAGTATTGCAATGCTTAACGGGGTTTTAACCACCAGAATCAGGATGCAGGAAAGGCTTACACGTGAAAGAGAAGAGCGGACAAATGCGCTGTTTCAGCTCACCAAAGAGTTGTCAAAAGCAGGTGGTATTGATGAAGT
>JAWOHT010000098.1:0-40883 GCA_046485045.1 Bacteroidales bacterium | reverse complement strand
ATAAAAGAAGGCCAGGAGTTTCATTATCTGAGGCATATGATGGTTACACCCGGAAACTCATTTCATGTGGCAGTAAAATTTGAACCTGTTGAATAACCTTATTTTCAAGGTACAACTAATAAAATTTTATTTGTTTAAATGATTCAGCTTTCCAAAAGTTTTGAACTTTTGGAAAGCTTACGAAACACCCGAAAAGCTGCTGAACGCGTAATATATATGACCATCGGTTAAGCACCTGGATTTTGTATTCTCAATTTGTATTACTTTTCAAATATTTTTCAATTATTTGCACTGTATATCTAATGTCATCTTTTTTTGTGTCTTTTCCTAAACTTATCCTGATGGTTTCTTCTGCTGCCTGGTCAGTTAATCCGATTGCCTTTAACACATGCGAAGGTTTATTAAGCTGTGTGCTGCATGCAGAACCTGACGACACAGAAATGCCATTATAATCGAGCATCATCATCAACTCTCTGCTGCTTATGTTTGGCAGCGTTACACTTATGGTGTTTGACAAGCAGTTTACCAACGGTGAATTTATTATTATGTCGGGTTTAACAGCTCTTAATTGCTCAATAAAAAGTTCTTTAAGAAGTTTTATATCAGCAGAATAAGATATTAGATTACCAACCCCCTGGCAGGCTTTTCCAAAGCCGGCAATATTATGAACTGATTCTGTTCCTGCACGCATGCCCTCCTCCTGATGCCCTCCGTGTATGAAAGGCTCAAGAGGGCTGCTTATCTTTGCATACAATGCCCCAATGCCCTTTGGCCCATAAAGTTTATGTGCAGAAAATGTGGCATAATCAACTCCCATGTCCTTTACATTAATGGGTATCTTTCCAAGCGCCTGCACACAATCAGACATTACAAGAATGTTGTGTGATTTTGCAAGGGCCGAAATCTCCTGAATGTTTTGTATTGTCCCGATCTCGTTATTTGCATATATGCAGCATATTAAAAAAGTATCTTCATCTATTAACTTTTCTAATGCTTTAGCTGAAACTAAACCAAAACTATCTACCGGACAATATTGAACCATTATCCCCTGCGTTTTAAGAAACTCAAGTGTGTTCATTACAGAAGGATGCTCAATTGGTGTTGAAATAATTTTTTTCTTTTGAGGGAACAAATGGTTGCTTAAGGTTTTTAATACCGCATTATTAGATTCGGTCGCACAACCTGTAAAATATATTTCGTGTGAATGAGCATGTATTGATTTGGCAACCTGTTCACGGGCATGTTCCACAATCTGAAAAGCTGTCTTCCCTTTTTGATAGCCCGAAGACGGGTTTCCCCAGTAATATTTCAAAACACGGTTCATCGTTTTTCTTACAGAACCACTTACATAAGTGGTTGCATTATTGTCAAGGTAAACCTTGCGTTTAAACATGTTTAACATTTTTATACCCTTTTATGCTGTTGCCAATGCTGCAATTAAGTTACTGCAGCCACCGCTTTTAATATAATCTGAATGTTCGTCAATTGTATTAAAATTCCTGTTGCATATTTTATTACACAACATCTCCGAATCGGTCTGCATATAAAAAGCCCTTAAGACTTTCTTTGCATCCTGGTTACTAAACAATGATTGCGATTTACCGGGATTTTTTTTGCCCCAGTCAAGCATTTTGTACCATATTGCAGCTGCCAATGCCCCGCATGCATTGCCGCTTAATCCAATACCTCCTGCAAAACCGGCAACCATAATAGATTCTTCTTCTGTAGCACCCATTTTTTTCACAACCTCTGTTGCGCAGCTAAAACAGGCTTGATTGGGATTAATATTTTCCGACAGCCCCTTATTTGCTGATTGAATAGCTTCAGGGGTCCATTTTACAATAAGGTTAAAGCAAGGACTAAACACAAACCCTTGTGCTATGGTTTTCAACATATAAATTGTGAAATGAAATTTATTATCCCAATCAATTTTTACAATATCACGACAATTTACAGTACGGGTTCTTTTTTTGAACGAGTCAGTCAATAGTTTTGAAGCATTGATAGCGGAGGCAATTGCATTGTTTTTGTCGCCGTATCTTCGAAATGATTCTGCACCAACGGCCAACGATCCTCCCCAAATCATACCACACTGATGCCCTTTTTGAGCAATGCCCCCGGCTAACATGTCAGATGCCTTTTCTTCCAGTGGTTTTATATTGTTAAATTCATGGTTCAGAAGATGGAACATGGCATGTGAACATGCTCCGCACTTCCAGAATACCTTTCGGGGATTTAGCTTTTCTTTATTTACGTTATTCATTTTGATTTTTTTATTTCTCAATTTTTATGGTTGATTTTTTCAATCATTTGCATATAGTGTATTTAATGTGCAATGGTTATAACCACATTTCCTTTTTTATGGCCTTTATCAACATATGCATGTGCTTCGGCCATTTTTTCAAGCGGATAGGTTTTATCAATAACCGGCCTGAAAACATTACTTTCAAACAAATCTTTAAGTACCAGCAGGTTTGTTGCCGTCATTTTCGGTGAGCCATCGTCAACCGAGATAAATTTCCCGTCTGTTGCCAATACATTTTTGTAATTCCGGCAATTATCCCTCGATTTTTGCTTACCTACTGCATCAAGTATTAAATCGTATTTAACATTGCCTTTTGTAAAATCTTCAACAGTATAATCAATTACTTTTTCTGCGCCGAGCGACTGAACCAGTTCCAGATTGGTCGTGCTGCATACCCCCGAAACTTCGGCTCCAAAATGCTTTGCCAGTTGAACTGCTATTGTTCCAATAGCGCCTGAGGCTCCGTATACCAATACTTTTTTTCTTTTTTTCTCATGGTTTCCAAATATTTTGCCTTTTTCCAGGTAATGCATTGCAATAGACCCTCCGTAAGGTATGGCAGCAGCTTCTTCGAATGACGCATTACCGGGCATTATAGAAATTGCACCATTTTCACGAAGACTTATATACTGAGCATACGCTCCAAATTTCATAGGATACCCGTTGGCGATGGTAAAGGCATAAATCCGGTCGCCTGTTTTAAACTTTTTAACCTCACTTCCAATTGTTTCAACTTCACCTGAAAGAACCATTCCCAAAACCGGGTTTCGGGGTTTTTTAAAACCAATGGCCAGTTGCATGGCTATTCTTAACATGGTTTGTTGCGGGAGTTTAAATCCCCTTATTATACAATCGCTTGCGGTTACTGATGTTGCACGTATTTTAATGAGCAATTCATTTCTTTTCGGAAATGGTTTTTCAATATCCATAAGCTTGAGAACATCGGGTGGGCCATATTTTGTACATACTATTGCTTTCATTTATTTTCTTCGTTAGGATTAAAAATAAATACCTCTTCAAGGGGTGTATTGAAAACCCGGGCCATGCGAAAAGCCAGTTCAAGAGTAGGGTAGTATTTTCCATTTTCGATGGCTACAATTGTTTGTCGGGTAACGCCGGTTTTATCGGCCAGTTCCTGCTGCGTCATTTCGTTGTTGTAAAAACGAAGCTTTCTTATATTATTACTTATATGAATTTTTCCCATCTTTAAATTCCTTTTTGGTAGTAATAGATCTTTGCAATACCCTCAACAATAGAAGACACAAAGCATAAAGAGATAAGCAC
The DNA here is from genome assembly GCA_046485045.1 of Bacteroidales bacterium. GTDB lineage: Bacteria > Bacteroidota > Bacteroidia > Bacteroidales > UBA10428 > JAFGPL01. Next base: position 37,294 of record JAWOHT010000098.1, on the reverse strand, counting down.
AATAATCATTACCCAGGGTTGCATGCCAATGGCCTGGGAACCCAGTGAAAGAATTAATCCTAAGTTACACACCCAATGAGATATTCTAAGGGCTTTGAGTTCAATCATCTTATCCATTTCATCTGAGATGGTTGGAATGTCTTCTTTAGTAACTATTTTATTTACAATTGCAAACAGAATATGTATAAGGATTTGCGCAACAATTGCTATTGGGATAAAAACCATAAACCTTTTTCCCCAGAACTGAAAATCGTGGATGATTTCTGGGTTTGCCTCAATAAATCTCTGGTATACAAATAGGGCATAAAATCCAAATATGAGTATTGAGCTGATTAGTGTCAACATTTCTCTTTTTTCCTTTAAATACATAGCGGCCTCCTTTTGTTTAAAATAATATACATGATGTAAAAAAAATTCGATACAAAGATAAATAAATAATACATAATGTAAAATAAAATATACATTAAGATTATTATATTATACATTACTATAGTAACCTGTCTTTAGATTAATGGCGTCAGGCAGTCTTTTATAATCTTTCCTGATTTTTTTTATCTTTCACAGGCCATTTTGTGATTCTTAGACGGTAGGACGCTGCTTTGCTCCTGTCATTGTTCCTAAAGTTGTCTTTTTTAATAGGGTACAAAATCACATGCTGAACGATATGGTACTTCTTTTTGCAAATTCTGAAATAGCTTTGTAGTTTTAATAATGTTCGCGTTTATCCCAATCGTCCCTCCTGAAAACGCACGCATTCCCCCTTAGCAAAGGGGGTTAGGGGGTTGTGCTTTGAAATCGTCCCTACTGAAAACGTAACTATTCCCCCTTAGCAAAGAGCCTGTCCCGTTATTTAAACGGGAGGGTTAGGGGGTTGTGCCTTGTAAAATAAGCACCACTTTGATCTTACTGTTTATTTCATGTGGCATATTTATTCAATGAAAGAACAACCCCCCGGCCCCCTTTATTAAGGGGGAGTAGGCGCTGCTGTGCTTGTGTTATTAAACCAGGGGTTGGGCTTTTTTTAGAAGGGTACAAGATCACATGTTGAACAATAGGATACTTCTTTTTGCAAATTCTAAAATAGCTTTTTAGTTTTAATAATGTTCGCGTTTATCCCAATCGTCCCTCCTGAAAACGCACGCATTCCCCCTTAGCAAAGACATTGTCCCGTTATTTAGATGGGAGGGAGTAAGCGCTGCTGTGCTTGTGTCATTAAACCCAGGGCTGGTCTTTTTTTCATTAGGGGACAAGGCGCTGCTGCTTCAGCAACCTCGCAATGTACTTGCCAATAATATCAAATTCAAGGTTTACAACTGTGCCGGATTTGATCTGGTGAAAATTGGTTGCCTGATAGGTATATGGAATAATTGCAACTTCGAAAGACTTTTCTTTTGAATTGACAACAGTAAGACTTACCCCGTTCACGCACACCGAACCTTTCTCAACTGTGATGTAGTCATCCTGGGCAGGTTCGTACTCAAAAGTAAAATACCAGCTTCCTTCAGATTCACGAACATTTTTACACACAGCCGTCTGGTCTACATGGCCCTGCACAATATGGCCGTCTAACCGTGCATTCAGCTTCATGCTTCTTTCGAGGTTTACCCTGTCACCTGTTTGTAGCAACCCAAGGTTAGATTTTATGAGTGTTTCTTTAATTGCAGTAACAGTGTATACATCATCGGTTCTTTTTACCACGGTAAGGCAGACACCGTTATGCGAGATGCTCTGGTCTATTGATAGTTCATTTACAAAAGAGCACTTTAAGGAAATATGCAGGTTTTCTTTTTCCTTTTCAAGCATTATCACTTCTGCGGCTTCTTCTACAATTCCTGAAAACATTTTTAAGATTTTAGTTTATAAATTCTATTCGTGACACAAAAATAGCCACTATTCCTATATATTGGCCATCAATTTCAATATACTGTCGGGTTGCAAGCAAATATTTCGGGTTAAAAAGATTAGATTTGCGAAAACATAAAGTTATTTTATTCAATGGTTTTGGTAACTGGCGGTACGGGATTGATTGGTTCACACTTATTATATGAACTGGCCTCTCAGCATGACAAAATAACAGCAATAAAAAGACCCGGGAGCAATACCGAAAGGGTCTTGAAAATATTTGGCTATTATTCTTGCAATGCGCAGGAGCTATTTAATAAAATAACCTGGGCAGATGCAGAACTAAACGATTTGTCGGCGCTTGTGCCGGTATTTAAAAACGCCGTAATGGTATATCACTGTGCCGGTTTGGTAAGTTTTGACAGGAAGCTTAAAAAGAAACTTTTTGAAGTAAATGCAGAAGGTACGTCCAATGTGGTAAACCTCTGTTTAGGTTCAGATGTAAAAAAGCTTTGCTTTGTGAGTTCCATTGCCTCGCTGGGTGAATACGACGCGATGAAACCCGTGGATGAAGACGCGAAATGGAAGCCGGGCAAAAAAAGCGGGGTATATGCCTTGAGCAAGTATAAAGCCGAACTCGAGGTGTGGCGTGCAAATGCAGAAGGATTGAACACTATTGTTGTAAACCCTTCGGTAGTAATCGGGCCAGGCATTTGGGACAGCCCGCTGGGCAAAATGCTCGGTCAGGTAAAAAAAGGAATGCCTTTTTATACCCTCGGCTCAACCGGATATGTGGATGTGAGAGATGTGGCCCGCATTATGGTAATGCTGATGCAATCTGACATTTCAGGCGAACAATTTTTGATCTCTTCAGAAAATCTAAGATTTAAAGAATTACTTGAGATTATTTCTGAATTAACCGGAAACAAAAAACCCTATATATACGCAAGTCCTGTATTGACCAACCTTGCCCAAAAGATAAACAGCTTTGTTTCGACCTTTACCGGTAATTCTCCGGCAATAACCAAAGACAGTGCAAAAATTGCCCATAAGACTTTCTTATATTCATCAGAAAAAGTAAAAAGAAGATTGGGCTATGAATTTATACCTGTTACTGAGTCGTTGCGGTTTACCATTGAAAAATATCTTTCTGAACTTAATGGTAATTAGGCATATAGTATTTTTTACCTTTAGAGGCTATTTACTTCGGTAACGCTTGAATAATATATTGCAAACAGCCCTGAAAAAGTATTTCAGATCAGTCAGAAACGGATGTTTCTCATAAGCTTCGAGATATTTAAGTTCAGAAACCATTATCTCCTCAAGGGTCTGCGGGTTATCAACATAAAACGGAGGTATCATGCCGGGTTTGTATTTAATACGCCTTTCCTGAAGCTCTTTGGTATACAGGCTGAAATATTGACAGCTTAAAGGCCGCACGCCTACCAGCTTAAGGTCGCCCTTGAAGAGATTAACCAGCATGGGCAGTTCATCAATCCAGAAAGTACGCATTATTCTGCCAATTGTAGAAACCCGGAAGTCGTTTTTAAATTTGCCCCCATCGTCAAGCCCCACTTTTTCATAAACATACTGCTGCAAATATTCGGCATATGGATGCATGGTGCGCATTTTATACACAATAATTTTGTTACCGTTTTTGCCAATACGCTCTAACCTTACAAGGGGACCGTAGCTGGGGCGTTCCGGAAAAACCGGGTTACCGGTTTTACGTGCAACAAAATACAGATGATTATCAATATACTGCTCTGAAATTATCTCAAAACCGCATGAATACAATCTACCAAAAGTCTCAGCTTTTGTAATTACCCGGTTCTGTCCGCGGGTAAGCCAAAAGTATATTTTCTTTGTAAGCAAAAACTTCGGAAATATCCTTTTTATGATAAAATCAAAAGTATAGAATATGTAATTCAGTACTGGAGGAAATTTTCTGAGGATACGTTGCTTCCTGAGGTTTTTTGTTTCTACAAAATCAATAAAGATACCGCCAACAGGCAATTTTGCATTTGCCGATTCAAAATATTTATTCAGGTACCTGATGTCGTTAATTCTGTTTATGTTTACAATCGAATCAAACTCCGCAGCCAGTTGGGTATCAATATTAAAGCGTGAGGTTGTACTTATTATCAGTGACTTTTCAGACTCAAGGCTGGCAAATCTGAAAATAAAACTAAATGCTTCTTTGCTGATTTCATCGAGCAGGGCCTGTTTTCTTGCAGTGATAGCAGTTTCAGAGATACCACTTTTGTGTTTTCTTCTTATCTTAAGAATATTTCCGTTAAGGAGCGAAATGCCATTTCCGTTTTTTGCGCCGGTTATACCTGCATCGTCGCCGTTATTCAAAACCGGTTTCTTAAAAAGACTCAACCCCAGCACAAGTAACAGTTCGGTAACCGATGCCAGAACAATAGTTCCTATTACAACAAACCTTGAATAATAAGTAATTCGTGTTATATACATAACGCTGGCAATCAATGCGAAAGAGAAAATATTACTTAGCAGTATTGACTTTATGGCTATAGTAATTTCGTTTTTATACAAAGAAGCATATTTGCCAAAAAAAAACGAACTGAAACCCCAAATCACAAGTAAAAGGCAGAATTCAGCTGCATAATCATGCAGATAACTCTTGCCCATCCCTGGCTTAAACAAGGCGGCAAGCATGAAAGATGCGATAAGAATCAGCAAATCAAAAAATAGTACTGTATAAACCTTTTTTTTCACCTTGCAATGAATTACAATAACGGACTGCTTTTATCGAAATTGGCTGCAAAAATAAGGATTTTAAATAAATAGCGCTGAGTTACTGTAAAGAATTTTCAACGATGAATAAATATAACATTTCATTGAATTTTTTTTCGGGTTAAATCAAGTTGTGAAATTATTTTATTCACAAATTGCAGACGCTGTTTTTCAGATACCCCGCTAATAAGGATTGCTTTGCTAATAAGGTAATTGATCCATGTATGGGTGGCCTCACAGAATTTTTCATTCGAAGTGGTCATTTTGCTAAATGTATTGTAGGTGAGGTAAACTTTTCGTAAATTTTTGATACCTACAAGTATACAATTATTTCCGATTTCAATCTCGCTGCTATAAAGTGTATAATTCTGCACCGATGTATCGGCCAGTTTCGATCCCTTTTCTGCCATATGGCTTAAATGCTTTACAAGCTCCGATGCCTGGTCACATAGCCTGGCTGCATCGTCAGGGTTTTCAAACAAGCCGGCTTCGTAATAATATTCTATCTGCTTTCTAAGGCTGTTAATGGTAAACTCTGTCCATATCTCGATGGATTTGATGCGAGAATATGCCTCAAGAATTTTAGAACCAAGTTCAAGTATTTCCGGATCGGTATTATTAAAGCTGTATTTCTGATGCTGATATTCAGGTACATTCAGAACCGATTTCAGCCAATAATACATTTTAAAGGCAGCCAGTTCTTTAAAGGCAAAGAGATGAAATATAGGGATATCCTCAGCGACGTAAATAACTGTTGGGTTTTCAAACTTATTTAATACATGCAGGTCTTCAAGAATTGAACGGAGGTAATCCTTAAAACATTCAACCTGCTGGCACATTACATTATAATTGAATGTTACAACAGAAGCATCCCCCTCGATAATCGAGTCAACAGAAAGATTAAAATGCCGGCAAAGTTTTACGGTCTCATCAAAAGTAATTGCCGTTTCACCCCTCAGCCTCCGGTATATGCTGTCAATACTAAGCCCGAGTATCTGTGCAAGGGTATCAACAAATGAAATATTCGATGGGAGGAGATATTTGATTTTCTCCAGAAATTGACTTTGATTAGTTAATTGTGCATTTTTTAACATAAAAAATATTGCGATAATCAATAATCGCTATTACTAATTTTTGCAATATATGAAAATATTTTAAGAAGGATTTGCAAAAATCGCAAATTTTTCAATTTATTTTCGGTCATAATGCCCAATAATTATTATTTTTTACAAATTGCTATAAAACAGTTGCAAGATTCAATTTTGACAAAATGTTGTTTGATAATAAATTAGCGGCAATATTTCGTTAAAACAATAAACCAATGAACCTGCCTAAACCCAACCAAAACCTAATTACCCGGAGCATCACCGGCAACTTAAGTTGCCTGATGCCCGTTATCGCTTCTGTATGTCTGGTATTGCTTTCCTGGTCATGTTCAGGAGAAGATGAACCTGAACCCGAAGGGAACATGGCAAAGCTTTGCGTTGATGTAAAAATGCAGTTGCAGATATTTGAAAGGTACCCTGAAGCTAAATCAACCGGCAACACTGCCGATTTTGCGGTAATGATCTACAGTGCACGGGGTGACATAGTCAAAAGTTATGAAAAGGCCTCTGATTTGCCCACAGAGATTGAACTCAAACCGGGGGAGTATTACATCGTTGCCCATTCTGGTAATATCGAAACGGCCTCATTCGAAAATCCTTATTTTGAAGGAAGGAGTGAAAATATCGTACTAAATGCCAATGAATTCAAAACCATTCAGGTAAAATGCACACTTGCCAACTGCGCAATTGCCGTGGTTTATTCAGATTATGTTAAGAACAACTATACAGATTTTTATACCGAGATATGGGTAGGACCAGATAAACTGACTTTTAATAAGACTGAAACGCGGCTGGGATATTTCTGCCTTTTGCCGGTTAAGGTTAAATCTACCCTTACATACACGCTGCCAAACGGTTCTGTTTATAGCAATGTACTAGAAGGAACAATATCTGCACCTGAAAAAGGAAAACTCTATGAAATAACTGTTGATGCGGAAATCTCACACGGATATTCCGCCTTAAGTATTGCCCTGGACGAGTCGGTTGAAAAGCAAATTGTTCTTTTAAATGATACCACCTCAACTGCATTGCAATACGGAGATTTGCTCATAACCGAGATTATGTACGACCCTGTGGCGCTCCCCGATGCTGATGGTGAATGGATTGAGCTTTATAATAATTCGAATAAGCATATAAATTTATTAAACATGGTGATCAGCAATTCTACTGCCAGCCATACAATATCGTCTGAAATTGTACTTGGGCCTGGTGAATTTTTTGTCCTCGCAAAAAAAGACACTGCTGTGAATGTACCAAAATATGTTTATGGAAGCGGAATTAATCTGACAAACTCCTCAGGTACAATTTCAATATCCTCAGGTAGTAACGGAACAATAATTGCATCGGTATCATATGATAATGGAGCTTCCTTTCCGAAAGCAGCGGGAACTTCGCTTAGCCTCAACCCTTTATGTTTTGATGCCGGGAAGGCCAAATCGGGTTCATCGTGGTGCCTGGGAAAGCTGCCATATAATACGGGAGACCTTGGTACACCAGGCTTTCCGAACAATAATTGTGAATAATCATGCATTTGTCTTCAGACGTTAGGTTTAACATGCATGGGCGTTAGGTTGGAAATTTTCAACTCGCTAAACAGCTCCGGGACTCGTGTAGTTCCGGAGTTTTTTGTTTCAGCTGTTGGTAAAAAGAAGTTTCAGGGCCTGTTCGATCTTGTTTACCTTTAATACTTTAATTTTAAGATTCTTATTATTTAATATTGCATTAGCGCCTGAAATTATTATTTTGCCGAAGCCAAGTTTTTCAGCTTCCCTGATACGTTGTTCTATGCGGCCCACAGGCCTGATTTCACCTGAGAGGCTTACCTCTGCTGCAAAGCAGGTGTTTTTATCTACCGGTTTGTCGAGCCCCGATGAAATAACAGCGCTGATTACGGCAAGGTCAATAGCCGGATCAACAACTTTAATGCCTCCTGCAATGTTTAGAAAAACATCTTTGGCAGCAATTTTAAAGCCGGCACGTTTTTCGAGCACTGCCAGCAGCATGTTCAGCCTCCTGGCATCGAACCCGGTTGACGAACGTTGCGGTGTTCCATAGGCTGCCGTACTTACCAGGGCCTGCACTTCAATTAAAAAAGACCGGTGTCCGTCGAGAGTAGCCGCAATAGTTACGCCACTCAGGTCTTCTTCCGACCTCGAGATTAATATCTCTGACGGATTGATCACCTCTGTAAGCCCGTTCTCATGCATCTCGAAAATACCAAGTTCTGATGTTGAGCCATAACGGTTCTTTGTTGTTCGCAGCACCCTGTATGCAAGGTGGTTATCTCCTTCGAAAAGTATTACGCAATCTACAATATGCTCAAGAATTTTCGGCCCTGCCAGTGTACCGTCTTTTGTAATATGGCCTACAAGAATGACCGGTACAGCGCTTTCTTTGGCATACTTCAAAAACCTTACAGCACATTCACGCACCTGTGATACACTGCCGGGCGAAGATTCAAGCTGTTCTGTGTATACCGTCTGAACAGAATCCACAATAACAATATCGGGTTGAATATTTTCTATCTGAACAAAGATGTTTTCGAGAAGCACCTCACTAAGTACAAAACAATTACCGTGTTGATCTTTACTAATTCTTTGTGCCCGCATCTTAATCTGTGATGCACTCTCTTCGCCCGAAACATAAAGTATTTTAAGATGACTAAGCATAAGGGCAAGCTGAAGCACGAGGGTTGATTTTCCAATACCCGGTTCACCACCAAGCAGCACCAACGAACCGGGTACCAGTCCTCCGCCAAGAATACGGTTGAACTCGCCAATCAGGGTGTTTATCCGTTCATGGTCTCCGGTCTGTATATCGGCTATTCTTACCGGATGTGGTCTTGACAAATCTTTACCTGGCAAATGGGGCTTACCGGTTTTATGAATTAATTCTTCCACATAAGTATTCCATTCGCCGCAAGCGGGGCATTTCCCTATCCACTTGGCTGCTTCGTTACCGCAGTTGCTGCAAACAAATACCGATTTGGTCTTGGCCATACAACAGAAATCAGGTAAAAGATTAAGTTTTCATTTTTTTAATGAGGGATGTTGAAGAAAAGCCTTCGACAAAATCAATGGTTTTCACTTCTCCCCCTTTTGCTTTAACAATATCATAGCCCACAATCTCTTCGGGTTTGTAATCGCTGCCTTTCACGAGTACATGGGGCTGTACCTTTTTAATTAGTTCGTAGGGTGTATCTTCATTAAACAGTGAAATATAATCTACAAATTTCAACGCAGCAAGAATAAGCGCCCGGGTATCTTCATCCTGCAAAGGCCGGTTGTCACCTTTCAACCGTTTAACAGAATCGTCGGTATTCAGTCCGATAAACAGAATGTCACCGTATTTTTTTGCTTTTGCAAGATATTCAATATGCCCCCTGTGCAGTATATCGAAACAACCGTTTGTAAAAACAATTTTATAACCCCTGAAGCGCCAAACTGCAAGATACTGATCAAGCTGTTCATTCAGAAGTATTTTAGACCTTATAGAATCTATGAGTGATGTCATAGGCTGACATTTAAATTACCCAACCAAAGTATGAAAAAAAAGTGAGGTATTAAAATCTGAAGAAAAATGACAGTAGTTAAATTTTTACTGAAGCATATTGGTTTCGGTATGCGGAAAGATAATTTTCGGTTTGAATGATTTAGCTTCTTCAAAATCCATAAGGGCATACGACATAATTATAATAATATCTCCGATCGCCACCTTACGGGCAGCAGGGCCGTTGAGGCAAATCTGCCCGGTACCCCGTTCACCTTTGATTACATATGTTTCAAAACGTTCACCGTTGTTGATATCAAGCACGTGAACTTTCTCATTTTCAATCAGGTTTGAAGCATCCATCAGATTTTCGTCTATTGTAATGCTCCCCACGTACTGTAAATCTGCCTCGGTTACAGTAACCCTGTGGATTTTTGATTTTACAATTTCAATCATCATAACATTGCAAATTTACGAAAGAAAATTAACATTATCTATCAGTCTCACACCACCAACCCATACCGCAATACATCCAACCTTGCTTACTGGTTGTTTAAGGCCGGAAGGTGGTAAAAGTGTTTCTTCAGCTACTATTTCAAAATATTCCAGATCAAAACCTTCCTCTTCATTCAGTTCAGCTGAAACATATTTTTTCATCTCTGCTACAGAATAAAACCTGTTGTAATTTTCTCTTAAAAAAAACAGAACTTTTGAAATCTTTGAAGCTTTTTCCCTTTCTTCTTCAGACAACCGGGTATTTCTTGAACTCATGGCTAGACCGTTGTTTTCTCTAACGATAGGACAGGCAACGATCTCCACCGGAATGCTGTATTGTTTTACAATATACCTTATAATTGCCAACTGTTGAAAATCTTTGTAACCAAAATAAGCCCGTTGTGGTTTAACAATCTCGAACAAACGGGTTACAACCTGTGCAACACCATTAAAATGACCGGGACGGCAATTGCCTTCCATCATCAGGTCGAGCCCGCCTAAGTCAAATACCCTCTTATCTGGCTCGGGATATATCTCTTTTTCATATGGTACAAACACAATGTTGCATCCTGCATTATGCAACATTTCAAGGTCTTTGTCAATATTTCTTGGATATTTTTCAAAATCGTTTTTATCGTTGAACTGCGTCGGATTAACAAAAATGCTAACAACAGTGGAATGGTTTTTCTCTTTCGAATTTTGTATCAGCGAAAGGTGACCTTTATGCAATGCCCCCATGGTGGGCACAAAACCAACATTGCCTGAAGAGCTTTTAAGCAATGCGAGTTCATCTTGTAAGGCTGCAATGGTATTAATAACTTTCATAAAAATAATGCGGTGCAAATATAAGTATTGTTATTTAAATCGCTAATCTATTTCACAGGCAAACCCAAATGTTAAAAATGCATAAAGTAGATCATTCAAATGATTGATCTGTCTGAGATTTACCAAATGTTAATATTTTTTAGTAATTTTGCAGAGTGTTTTGAAAAATCAATACCCGGATATACATGGAAGGTATTAAAGTCTTATTTGTTGCGCAGGAAATCACCCCCTACTTACCAGAAACTGAAATGTCAGTGATAAGCAGAAACCTGCCGCAAGGCATACAGGATTATGGAAAAGAGATACGTACCTTTATGCCTAAATATGGATGCATTAACGAGCGCCGTAATCAGCTTCATGAAGTGATAAGGTTATCAGGGATGAACATCATCATTGATGATACCGACCATTCCCTGATCATTAAGGTAGCCTCTATCCAGGCCGCGAGGATGCAGGTATACTTTATTGATAATGAGGACTATTTCCATCGAAAGTTTACTCTTCAGGATGAAAACGGCAACTTTTTTGAAGACAATGATGAACGAGCTATATTCTTTGCACGAGGGGTTCTGGAAACTGTGAAAAAGCTGCAGTGGTCGCCCGACATTATTCATTGTCACGGCTGGTTTACAGGTTTAATCCCTTTGTACATTAAAAAAGTGTTTTATGATGATCCGTTGTTTATGGATTCAAGGGTTATTTTTTCAATTTATGACAATGAATTCAATAAACCCCTGCATAAAGCGTTTAAAAATAAGCTTGAGTCGGAAGGTATTGCAAAAAATGAGCTTACTGGTGTTGAGGACCCTACTTATGAGAATTTTTGCAAACTGGCAATTGACTTTTCTGACGGCATTATCGTTGGAAGTGAAAAGATAAATAAAAATGTTGAAGAGTACATTATGAATAGCAATAAACCTTTTCTCCCTTTTCAGAGCCCCGAGAATTATATTACCAGTTATTCAGAGTATTACGATAAAATTATAACAGCTATAGTGAATGATTAATCAAGTTTCTTTTTTAAAATCCCCAAGTATTTCAGGATATTTCTTATGCATTGTTTTATTATCTGCGGTATTATCAGGTTGTGTTGTTGACCCATACCAGGTAGGCCTTGAATTGCTTCCGGGCGAAGACAAACCACGTGTTGAGCAGGTTGACACACTTACCATTGAAGCCTTTACCATTGGCCCTTTGGGAATACCGGTTTTCGACAGCACCAACATTCCTTTGGGTACATTTACCGATGCTATTTTCGGGGAAACCACCGCCAGTTTATTATTTGAATTATCTCCGATAAATTATAACGCTGCGTTGAAAAATGCTTTCGTGGTGGATACCGTGGTTATGCATATGTATTATAATGTCTTATACGGAGACACCTTATACCGTCCGGAATTTGAGATATATAGGGTTACCGAAGGAATCAACAAAAAAACAAGGTATTCTACCGATTTTGATATAAATGGCCGGTATGATCCTGAAAATCTTGTTATCCCGGTTACTGAATATACCGACTCAATGAACATGATAAAAGTAAAACTTAGAAATGAATTTGGCCAGACACTTTTGCAAACTACCGGGCTAAACGACAGCGCCGCATTTACTACATATAAAATTGATTCGATATTTGATACCAATTTCGCCGGATTATATATAAAAGCCGCTAAAAAATCAGGCGACAAAGGCATTATGAATATATTCAGTATCAAACTGGCAGTCTATTTTCACACCGGTCTTGATACATCATATATGACTTTCAGCTTTACACCGGCTGATAAAAGGTTCACATCACATGGCCCTCTGGGGGACAAATTCATTAAAATTTTTAACCACGATTATTCAGGAAAAATCAGCAGCCTGAACGATTTTTCACAACAAGACACAGCATTGTACCTGCAATCTCTTGGTGGAACACAGGTAAAACTTGTATTCCCATCACTTGAACAATTAAAACAAAAACTTGATAGTGTTGGCAGGGTTTCAGTTAACAGCGCAGAGCTCTTTATACCTTACTTGGGAGACTCGGCTTATATTGCTGATAATTATTATCCGACACAACTGGGAATTCGAATTGTGGATAATGGTTTTACATATTTGCCGGATGACGTAATGTATTCAACAAGAACTTCTTATGGTAACTATATGGGGGGAAATGTTAATTTTAACACATCAGGGTATAAAATCATCCTTACAGGTTATATTCATGAATACATGAAAGGCAATATCACTTCGAGTGAACTAAGATTTTTTGCTGGTCCGCTTGACCAGAGGATCGGGCATACCAATTTCAACCCATCTTTTTACAGCAGGATAATTCTGGCAGGTACAGGTAACACAAATAAAAAGATTACGTTTAAAATTGCATATACATATCTTGATTAACCCTTATATTTAAAAGTTATGTGCGGAATAGTTGGTTATATTGGCGATCGCGAGGTATATCCGGTTTTAATAAACGGATTGAAAAGGCTTGAATACAGGGGTTATGATTCAGCAGGCATCTCTGTGCTGAATAAATCGTTGAACATATATAAATGCAAAGGCAAGGTAAGCGACCTGGAGGAATTTATTAAAGACAAAAGTACTTCAGGAAATATTGGCATAGGGCATACACGGTGGGCTACTCATGGTGAACCAAATGATATCAACGCGCACCCCCATGAATCTATGAACGGTAAATTTGTGCTTATTCACAATGGCATTATCGAGAATTATGCCCGGCTTAAAGAAAAGCTTGAACACAGGGGTATTACCTTCAAAAGTGAAACAGACTCAGAGGTTTTGGTAAACCTTATAGAGTATATTTACATGAAAGGTCAGGTAAACGCTGAAATAGCTGTAAGACTGGCCTTGTCAAAAGTTATTGGCGCCTATGGCATAGTTGTAATGTGTATTGATGAGCCTGATAAGCTCATAGCAGCCAGAAAAGGCAGTCCGCTGGTTATTGGGGTAGGCAACGAAGAATATTTTCTGGCATCTGACGCAACGCCCATCGTTGAATACACTAAAAGTGTAATATATCTTAATGATGATGATGTGGCCATTCTCACCAAAGCCGAGTTGATACTTAAAACCATAAGAAACGATAAACAAACCCCGAAGGTTCATCAGCTCGACCTTGACATAGGCGAGATAGACAAGAACGGGTATGACCATTTCATGCTCAAGGAAATTTTTGAACAGCCACGCTCAATACTTGATACCTTCAGGGGAAGGGTTTCTTCAGATTATAAAAACCTTCACCTGGGAGGATTGTACCATGTAATGCCTCAATTAATTGATGCAAAAAGAATTATCATCATCGGGTGCGGAACCTCGTGGCATGCCGGTCTTGTAGGTGAGTACCTCTTTGAAGACCTGGCGCGGATACCCACCGAAGTGGAGTATGCTTCGGAATTCCGTTACCGTAACCCTATCATTCACAAGGGAGACATTGTAATTGCTATAAGCCAGAGCGGTGAAACCGCCGATACATTGGCAGCTATTAAGCTTGCAAAGGAGTCAGGGGCGCTCGTACTCGGTATATGTAACGTGGTAGGTTCAAGCATACCTCGTGAAACCGATGCCGGTGTTTATACCCATGCCGGCCCCGAAATAGGTGTTGCATCTACCAAAGCTTTTACCGCACAGGTTACCGTACTTGCCATGATGGCAGTTCTTCTGGGCAGGAGACGCAGTATTCTGTCCGAAGAACAATATACAATGCTTGTAAATGAGCTTACCCTTATTCCTGAAAAAATAGAAAAGATACTTACCTTTAATGAACACTATAAAAAAATTGCCAACCTCTACAAAGAGGCGAATAATTTTCTTTACTTAGGAAGGGGTTACCTCTACCCGGTTGCCCTCGAAGGCGCCTTAAAACTTAAAGAAATATCCTACATTCATGCAGAAGGCTACCCCGCTGCTGAAATGAAACATGGCCCCATTGCACTAATAGACCACAACATGCCCGTGGTGGTTATTGCTACAAAAGACTCCTCGTACGAAAAAATCGTAAGCAATATTCAGGAGGTAAAAGCCCGCAATGGTATTGTGATTGCATTGGTAACCGAAGGAGATACCATCATAAAAAACATGGCAAACCATGTAATTGAAGTACCGCAGACCAATGTGGTGTTTTCAACGCTTCTTGCAGTCATCCCCCTGCAATTGCTTTCGTACCATATTGCAGTAATGAGAGGCTGCAACGTAGACCAGCCGCGAAACCTTGCAAAATCGGTAACCGTAGAATAATCAACGGTTTACATATTGATTATCATAATATTTTTCGTAATCGCCCGATATGATATGGTTCAGCCATGTTTCATTGGCAAGGTACCAGTCCACGGTTTTTGCGAGACCCTCTTCAAACTGAAGTGAAGGCTTCCAGCCCAGCTCTCTTTGCAGCTTCGATGAATCAATGGCATAACGGAGATCATGGCCGGCTCTGTCTTTTACAAAGGTGATGAGCCCGGCAGAGGTGCCGGCAGGTCGTTTAAGCCTGTTATCCATAATCTCGCAAAGTTTTTTGATCAGGTCAATGTTTTTCCATTCGTTGTTTCCACCAATGTTATAAGTTTTTCCGGTTTCTGTTTTGTGAAAAATAAAATCAATGGCTTTCGCATGGTCTTCAACATAGAGCCAGTCGCGAATATTCTCACCCTTGCCGTACACGGGTATCGGCTTGTTATTCTTAATATTATTGATAGCAAGCGGGATGAGTTTTTCAGGAAACTGATAAGGGCCATAATTGTTGCTGCAGTTGGATATCACCACCGGTAATCCGTAGGTATTATGGTAAGCCCTTACAAGGTGGTCTGAGCTTGCCTTTGAAGCAGAATATGGGCTCTTGGGATCATATGAGGTCGATTCGGTAAAAAAACTGCCGTCATCTGCCGAGCCATAGACTTCATCTGTTGAAATATGATAAAACAGCTTGTTCAGCATGTTATCTTTCCAGCACTCTCTGGCGGCATTCAGCAGATTTACGGTACCAATGATGTTGGTAAAAATAAATTCTACAGGACTGGCTATGGAGCGGTCTACATGCGATTCGGCCGCCAGGTGTATCACCCCGTCAAAACAATGTTCTTTGAACAAGGCAAAGATCTCTGTTTCATTTGTGATATCGGCCTTTACAAACTTATAATTAGGCATTCCTTCAATGTCTGTAAGGTTTTCGAGGTTACCGGCATAGGTAAGGTTATCGAGGTTATAGATTTTGTAATGCGGGTATTTTTCTACAAAAAGCCTCACAACGTGAGAACCGATAAACCCCGCTCCACCTGTAATTAGTATGTTTTTTGTCATGTTTGTTATTGCTACGCTAATTTTTTTCTGATTTTTTTCTCCCAGTCCCATGCAGACAGCAACGTTTCTTCAAGCGGGATATCTGCCTTCCATCCCAGTTCCCGGTTTGCATAAGAAGTATCGGCATACACGGCATCAATATCTCCCGGCCTGCGTTCTACAATATTGTAATTCAGATTTATCCCGGTGACTTTCTCGAATGTATGAATTATTTCAAGTACAGATAATCCTTTGCCGGTACCCAGGTTAAAAACTTCATAATTCTTTTTGTTCTTGTTTTCGATAAGTCTTGTGATAGCCACCACGTGCGCCCTTGCAAGGTCTACCACATTTATATAATCACGAATACCTGTTCCATCGGGTGTATTGTAATCGTTGCCGAAAATACGTATTACCTCCCTTAGGCCATATGCCGACTGGGTAACAAAAGGCACGAGGTTCTGGGGCACCCCGAGGGGCAATTCACCAATCTCGGCCGACTTGTGCGCTCCGAATGGATTAAAATACCTGAGCGCTATGGCTTTCATACCCTGATGTGCCGAAATGGTATCCTGAATGATCTCTTCAGAAATTTGTTTGGTATTGCCATATGGCGAACTTGCTTTTTTAATCTGTGCATTTTCGGTAACCGGTAGTTGGTCGGGCTGCCCGTAAACGGTGCATGATGAAGAAAAAACCAGGTTAGGTATTTTATACTCACGCATCACATATAGCAGGTTGAGTAGAGATTCAATGTTATTATGATAATATTCAAGGGGCATCTGAACCGATTCACCAACAGCTTTTAACGCGGCAAAATGAATAATTGCAACAATATCAGGATATTTTTTACAGAACTCCTCAAGCTTTTGTCTGTTGCAAAGATCAAAGTTTTCGAAAACAGGCCTGATGCCTGTAATATTCTGAATTCCATCTAAAACCTCAATTCGCGAATTGACAAGGCTGTCAATGATAATCACATCGTAACCAGCTTCAATAAGTTCCACTGATGTATGAGATCCGATATATCCTGTCCCTCCTGTAACCAGTACCTGCTTTTTCATAATCGCTCTTCTCTATATTATATTTTTTTCACTTTGTTATTTTCAATTGCATATTTTTCTTTGCTTTCGGGGCATAGGGCAATGCCATTGCTGTCAAAAACCAGCTTATGTCCGTACTCGCTCATCCACCCTGTTTGCCTTGCAGGATTACCCACTACCAGGGCATAATCGGGCACGTCTTTTGTAACCACGGCACCTGCACCGATAAAGGCGAACTTACCAATATTATGACCGCAGACAACGGTAGCATTGGCCCCTATGGTAGCTCCCTTTCCTACCAGTGTTTTCTCGTATTTATCCCTGCGGACAATACCGCTCCTCGGGTTTGTGATGTTTGTAAATACCATTGAAGGGCCCAGGAAGACATCGTCTTCACATATTACACCGGTATATATAGAAACATTGTTTTGTACCTTCACGTTATTTCCCAATACCACATGTGGTGAGACCACCACATTCTGCCCGATATTACAGTTTTCGCCAATAGTGCAACTTGTCATGATATGTGAAAAATGCCATATTCTGACGCCTTTTCCAATTAAACAACCCTCATCAATAACGGCAGTTTCATGTGCAAAGTATTGATTCTCCATAACTAATCTTCTACAAATTTCATAACGTGTGAAGTGATATATTCTAATTGTTCCTTATCGAGTTCAGTGTGCATGGGCAAAGATAGCACAGTTTCGCAAAGTTCCCCGGTAACAGGAAAATCATCGTCTTTAAGGCCAAGGTATAAAAATGCCTTCTGGCGGTGAAGCGGTACGGGATAGTATATCATGGTAGGGATACCCATCGAAGCGAGATATTCCTGCATATGTTTCCTGTCTGTACTTTTCAGCCTGATGGTGTATTGATGAAAAATATGGTCTGAAAATGCAGTCCTTGCCGGGATGATTATTTTTTTACAATCACCTAAAGCGCTGTCATAATATTCAGCAGCAGCCTGCCTTGCCTTATTGTATTTATCCAGATGTGCAAGTTTTACTTTAAGAATGGCCGCCTGAATGGTATCCAACCGCGAGTTGACCCCGATCATATCGTGGTAATACCTCACCTTCATGCCATGGTTTATTAGAATCCTGATCTTTTCAGCTATTTCGTCGTTGTTAGTGAAAATTGCACCGCCATCGCCATAGCAGCCAAGGTTTTTAGACGGAAAAAACGATGTGCAACCAACACTGCCCATGGTCCCCGCTTTATTCTTTTTACCGTTTATATGCCCGTATACAGCCCCGGTAGCCTGGGCTGTGTCTTCGATTACATGCAGGTTGTTTTCCCTGGCTATGGCAAGTATTTCATCCATATTGGCACATTGTCCGAAGAGGTGCACAGGCATAATGGCCCTGGTCTTTTTTGTAATCACCTTTTTAATATTTTCAGTATGAATATTAAAGGTGTCTTTATCAACATCAACCAGTTTCGGTACAAGCCCCAGCAAAGCAATAACCTCTATGGTAGCTATAAAAGTAAAGTCAGGGGTGATTACTTCATCCCCCGGCTGAAGCCCGAGGGCCATAAGGCTGACCTGTAGTGCATCGGTGCCATTGGCACACCCTATAACATGTTTTACATTAAGATATGAAGCGAGTTCGTTTTCAAATTCCTTCACCTGAGGCCCTTTTATAAAAGCCGTGGAATTTATAACTTCTTCAATAGCCGTGTCAATATCTTTTTTTACTTTATCGTACTGGGTTTTCAGGTCAACCATTCTGATTTCTTTCATATCGATTCGGGGTTTTCAAGTTAAATTGTATGCGAAAATAATTTTTGTTAACGAATAGAACTATATATTTTTGACAGAATATTTATTTTCATTGTTATTAAACAGGTGAAAAGTTCAGATGACCTTAGCCTCCAAATGATTTTAAATTTATTATTTTTGACACATTAATACTCACAAAAAGTATAATAATTTGAACTTCAGCAATTATATCAAAGAATTAGTAATAAGGAACGAATGCATCATAGTGCCGGGGTTTGGCGGATTTGAGACTCATTATAAACCAGCTTCTTTTAACAAATCAACAGGCAAATTAAACCCTCCCACCAAAAAAATTGTATTCAAACCTGAATATATATCCGACAGCGGGGTACTGTATAATTATGTTGCTGAAAAAGAAAAATGCGGTCTTTCGGAAGCAAAGGCCAGGTTAGATGACTGGATAAAGGAAATAATATCGCAAATAAGCGCAAATGGCTATTTTACTTTCGAAGGATTTGGCAGACTGATAAAAAATGAAAGCGGTAGCTTACAATTTGAAGCTCTGGAAAAAGAAAATTACCTGATAGATTCGTTCGGATTATCTGATATAACCATTAATGAAATTGAACAGGAGGAGGTATTTACCTTAGCGGTAAGCGGAAATGAAGAATTACAAAAACCTCACCCCATAAAAAAAGCGGCATGGATTATTCCGATTGTCTCTTTGCTTATTATTACACTTGTAATTCTATTAATTAAATCAGGCTTCGACGTCAATATAAAATCTCTCTTTGATGGTTCAGCTTTCGGAAAACACCGCAAAGAACAAAAAATTGTTTTCGGGCACAGGCCATCACCGGTTTTTAAAGACAGCTCAACCATTAAGCTGAACAATAGACTTGATGAGAAAACCGGGAAACAACGGGCTTTATACTATAAAGAACCTGAAAAAGAAACTAAAGTCCCCGAGGTCAGGGCAGAAACCGTCATTGTAAGACATGCTGAAAGTTCTGGCGAAGAAAAAAGATATATTATTGTTGCAGGCAGTTTTAAAAAAGAGTTACTGGCGCTTGAATTACAAAAGAACCTGGTAGCACGTGGTTATCATCCGGAGATAATAAAAACCAATAACGACATTTACAGGGTTTCGCTCGAAAGCCTTGATGATATTGATCTTGCCATTCAGCGACTTGAAAAATACAAGAAAGAAATAAGCAATATGGTTTGGATACTGAGGATTTAACTTACATAATCCTCATAAATCTTCCTGATCCCTTCTTCAAGTTTTATCGTTTCCTTCCAGCCGAGTTTATTAATTTTTTTAACACTTAATAATTTCTGAAACGTTCCGTCCGGCTTTGAGGTATCCCATTCTATCATCCCGTCGAACCCGATTATTTCTTTCACCATAAAAGCAAGTTCTTTTATGTTGAGGTCAACCCCTGTACCAATGTTAATATGGGTATTGCGAATCTCGATTTTACTATCCCGTGAAGTAATCTCACCGGCATCTTTTAGCTTTAGTAAATCTTTGAAATCTATGTTTTCCATGAGGAATATACAGGCGCCGGCAAGGTCGTCGCTGTGAAGAAATTCTCTTCGTGGCGCACCCGTGCCCCAGAGTTTTACGATAATAGGGGCTTCTGTTGAGGTATGCCTCAAAATACCGTACTTCTCAAGTTTTTCACCTATTTCGATTTCGGTTGATTCACCATTTACCCCTTCTACAGGCCTTTTATTAAAATCATTACGTATTGCCTTCCAATCATTTTCGATCAGGCATTTTCCGAGGTGCATTTTTCTGATAAGCGCGGGCAGTACATGTGATTTTTCAAGATCGTAATTATCATTAGGCCCATAAAGGTTGGTAGGCATTACTGCAATAAAATTTGTACCGTACTGCAGGTTATAGCTTTCGCATGTTTTAATACCCGCGATTTTTGCTATTGCATAAGGCTCGTTTGTATATTCGAGCACATCAGTGAGCAGGTATTTTTCTTTAAGTGGTTGTGGGGATTGTTTGGGGTATATGCACGAACTACCCAGAAACAGAAGTTTTTTAACCTTGTGAAGATAGCAGTTATGGATAATGTTATTCTGAATCATCATATTTTCGTAGATAAACTGTCCGCGATAGGTATTATTCGCAACAATACCTCCCACCTTGGCGGCAGCAAGAAAAACATATTCAGGTTTTTCTTTTTCGAAAAAATCATCAACCTCTTTCTGACTGATAAGGTTAAGTTCATTGATGGTACGGGTAATAATATTGTTGTACCCCTTTTTTTCAAGGTTTCTCATCAGGGCACTTCCTACAAGGCCCGTATGCCCTGCAACATAAATTCTGGATTTTTTTTCCATCATTATTCAGGTTGTATCTTTATTCGAAATAATTCAATGTTTTGTATCCGCCATTCATCAGGTACTGCTCTTTTTTCATTAGTTTAAGGTCTGAAGTGATCATATCTTTTATTAAACCTTTCAGGTCGTATTCAGGATACCAGCCGAGTTTGGTATTTGCTTTGGCAGGGTCGCCGATTAAAAGGTCAACCTCTGTTGGCCTGAAATACCTGGGGTCAACAGCGAGTACTTCCTGACCTGTTTTAAGCTTAAATTCAGGATTACTGCATGATTTTATGAATCCTTTTTCATTTGCACCTTCACCCCTGAATTCTATTTCAACCCCTATTTCTTCGAAGACCATTTTCACAAAATCGCGGATAGGCGTGGTAATGCCTGTGGCAATAACATAGTCCTCGGGGGCATCCTGCTGCAATATGAGGTACATAGCACGAACATAATCTTTGGCATGGCCCCAGTCTCTTCTGGCCGAGAGGTTTCCGAGGTAAAATTTTTCCTGCAGCCCGAGCACTATCCTGGCAATGGCCCTGGTAATTTTTCTGGTAACAAATGTTTCACCCCGAATGGGCGACTCATGGTTAAATAATATTCCGTTGCATGCAAACATGTTGTAAGCTTCGCGATAGTTGACCGTGATCCAGTATGCATAGAGTTTTGCCACTCCATAAGGGCTCCTGGGATAAAATGGTGTCTTTTCAGATTGCGGCACTTCCTGTACCATGCCATAAAGTTCGCTTGTTGAAGCCTGGTATATTCTTGTTTTGTTTACCAGTCCCAATATCCTGCATGCCTCAAGAATTCGCAGAGTGCCAAGACCATCGGCATTAGCGGTGTATTCGGGCGTATCAAAGCTCACTTTAACATGGCTCATGGCAGCCAGGTTGTAGATTTCATCGGGCTGAATTTCCTGGATAATCCTTATCAGGTTCGTAGAATCGGTAAGGTCGCCATAATGTAAAGTAAAATTACGGTTTTCTACATGAGGGTCGAGGTAGAGGTGGTCAATACGGTCGGTATTGAACAGCGAACTTCTGCGTTTAGTGCCATGAACAATATATCCTTTTTTAAGAAGGTATTCGGCCAGGTAAGCTCCGTCCTGTCCTGTAACTCCGGTTATTAACGCAACTTTTTTATCAGACATGTTTTTATTTTTAAAGAATTCTTTTACAATACTCGTGATATTCTCCTTTTAAACCAATGGGGCTGGCGTTTCTTATCTCGTAAACAGTTTCAATAGAGGGTCTTGCAACGCTAAGTTCAAAACCGTTACCATTTAAAATTTCCTGGTAGGTTTTGGTATGAAGATCGGTAAATCCCTCGCTGAACTCAAAATTTTCATTATTCAGCGATAACTGCCTGAAGGTACGTGTCCCTTTTTTCTTTATATCTTCAGGTATATCATTATAGTCAATACTAAGGAACCATCTTATCCTTGCATTTTCGAGTTCAAGGAACCCGGCAGCCCTGTTTTTTTCGAGAATATGCACCACATTTTTCTCAACCTTGCCATAAATCCAGATAAGCATATCGAAAAAATGTACACCGATATTGGTGGCAATACCACCCGATTTTTCAATATTCCCCTTCCATGAGATATGATACCAGTGTCCGCGGCTGGTAATATATGTCAGATCAATATCATATTTTTTTTTGACCGGCTTTTCTTTTTCAACCTTTTCTTTGAGTTTAATAATCGCGGGGTGCAACCTGAGCTGAAGGATGTTATAGATGCTTTTCCCATATTCTCTTTGTATCTCTTCAAGCCCGTCGAAATTCCACGGATTGAGCACAACCGGTTTTTCACAAATGGCATGTGCCCCCGACCTGAGAGCGAAACGAATATGCGAATCGTGCAGATAATTAGGTGAGCAGATACTTACATAATCTACCTGTGTGCCTTTGCGCCTCAACTTATCAATGTGGCGGTCATATCTCTCGAATTCAACAAAAAAATCACTTTCGGGAAAATAATTGTCTATTAAGCCTACACTGTCGGCAGGATCGAGAGATGCAACAAGGTTATTGCCGGTTTCTTTGATTGCTTTCAAATGTCTGCCGGCGATATACCCTCCGATTCCGATAAGTGCAAAATTATAGACTTTTTCCGGGTTCATAATTTATCTGTTAAAATTAAAAAAAAATATGCTAAAAAATGTCACAGGCAGCAAAACAATCAAATCAAACCTTACATTATAAATAATCTATTTAAAATTAAAGGCTTATATAGGCAATATTCTTGATTTTACCCCGGTACAAGCCTTTTATGTCAAAAATTATTCCCTTGTCGTTTAATAGTGCCTTAAAATCGTCTTCGCTCAACCGGGTGTATTCTTTGTGGGCTACGGCTATAATCACTGCATCATACCCGGGTTTGGGCCTGTCGGCAAGTTTATAGCCATACTCTTTAAATATTTCACCGGGTGAAGCATGCGGGTCAATAATATCTGTAGACACCCCGTATTCCTGCAGCCCGTAAACCACATCTGCAACTTTTGAATTACGTATATCGCTTACATCTTCTTTAAAGGTTGCACCCATGACCAGCACCCTTGAATTCAGGACATTTTTACCGGCTTTAATCATTTTTTTTACCAGTTCTGTAGCTATATAAGCCCCCATGCCATCGTTCACGGCCCTGCCTGAATTAATAATACGTGCATTGTGCCCCAGTTCATTTGCCTTAAAGGTCAGGTAATAGGGGTCAACACCTATACAGTGTCCTCCTACCAGACCCGGGTAAAATCTTAAAAAATTCCATTTGGTGCCGGCAGCTTCAAGCACTTCGTAGGTATTAATATTCATTTTGTTAAAAATCATCGAAAGTTCATTCATCAAGGCGATGTTAACATCGCGCTGCGTATTTTCGATGATTTTAGCCGCTTCGGCAACTTTTATCGAAGAGGCCTTAAATACACCGGCTTCAACAACCAGCTTATAAACATCGGCAATTATTTCGAGCGATTCGTTGTCGCACCCTGAAACAACCTTGGTAATTGTATGTATGGTATGTTGTTTGTCACCGGGGTTTATGCGTTCGGGCGAATAACCAACCTTAAAATCTTTGATGTATTTTAGGCCTGATAATTCTTCAAGAATGGGGATACAGATTTCTTCTGTTGCCCCGGGGAAAACTGTGGATTCATAAACCACGTAATCTCCTTTTTTCAGGACTTTACCAACGGTTTTTGTTGCCGATACCAAAGGTGTAAGGTCGGGAAGCTTATTTTTATCTATAGGTGTGGGAACAGCCACAATATGAAAACTGGCGCTCCTGAGGTCATCGAGGGAGGCAGAGAACAAAATATCGGTGTTTTCAAACGCCGATGAGTCAAGCTCCTCGCTCGGGTCCACCTTTTTTTTCATCAGGTCAATCCGTTCCTGGTTGATATCAAAGCCAATCACCGATATTTTCCTTGCAAAGGCAAGGGCTATGGGCAACCCGACATAGCCAAGGCCTATCAATGACAATTTAGCCTTTTTCCCCAATAAGTCATTGTACATACTCATAACTGCCGAATTTGGTTGAAATAAAAATGAGAACTACTTACCTAATTTATGAATGGCAAAAAAAGATATACTGTCTCATCGGTATATTACTGAATATTAATTGAGATTGAATGCTTTTTTAATTTTGTCTACAAAATCTGTTTTTTCCCAGGTAAAAAACTCAATCTCCCTGTATTCTGATTTTCCGTTCAATACAAATTCAACTTTTTCGGAATAGGGAGTCCGGCCCATATGGCCATAAGCTGCAGTTGAATAGAATATCGGATTTTTTAAGCCAAGCCTTTTGATAATGGCCCCTGGCCTGAGATTGAAAATTTCTTTTATTTTAGCTGCGATCTCGCCATCAGCGAGTTTCACTTTTGATGTGCCATGGGTATTAACATAAAGACCTACCGGTTCGGCAACACCAATTGCATAAGCTATCTGCACCAGCACCTCATCGGCAATTCCGGCTGCCACCATATTTTTGGCAATATGCCTTGCTGCATATGCAGCAGATCTGTCAACCTTAGAACTGTCTTTTCCTGAAAATGCACCTCCGCCATGTGCCCCTTTTCCGCCATAGGTGTCTACAATTATTTTTCGGCCGGTAAGGCCTGTATCTCCGTGAGGGCCACCGATTACAAACTTTCCGGTAGGGTTAACATGGAGAATATAATCGCTTTTGAAAAGTCTCTGAACACGTTCAGGAAGCTGCTTAACAATGCGTGGTATAAGAATGTTTTTTACATCATCTTTGATTTTCTGAAGCATGGCCCCATCATTGTCAAATTCATCGTGCTGTGTTGAAACCACGATGGTATGCACTTTCAACGGATTATTATCATCATCGTATTCGATGGTAACCTGTGATTTTGAATCGGGGCGCAGGTATTTCATCTCTTTTCCTTCGCGCCTTATAGCGGCCAGTTCTTTAAGTAATGAATGTGCAAGTTCGAGCGACAACGGCATGTAGTTGTCGGTTTCTTTGCTGGCATAACCAAACATCATGCCCTGATCACCGGCGCCCTGATCTTCTTCATTGCCACGCTCCACACCCCTGTTGATGTCTTGCGACTGTTCGTGAATGGTAGAAATAACACCGCAGGAGTCGCCCTCGAACATATAATTTGAATTGGTATATCCAATATCTTTGATAACTTTTCGTGCCACCTGCTGTACATCAATGTAAGCATTTGTTTTTACTTCACCGCTAAGTACCACCAACCCGGTGGTAACCAATGTTTCACATGCCACCTTTGAGTCCGGGTCTCTTCTTAAAAACTCGTCGAGCAAAGCATCTGAAATCTGGTCGGCTACTTTATCAGGATGTCCTTCTGAAACTGATTCTGATGTAAATAAATATCCCATAGTTGTTTGAATTTGATTAAAAGATGGTAAAAATAGGTATTATTTATTATTCTGCAAAGATTACATTTGACCAATAATTGTTCATTTATTACTGTGATGTGAGTTCACGAAACACGTCTTCGAGCCGCTTGTCAACTTTTTGAAGGGCAAGAACTGTTATATTGTTTTTTACAGCAAGGTTGAAAATTTCAGGACGAATGTCTGTCTCATTTTTATACTGAAGAATCCAGGTATGTTCATCCACCCGCTTAACCAAATCAATACCGCCGACAGGTGTAAATATTTCAGGATCAACCTGCTTGTCGAATTCAACTACAAGGCTTTGAAAAGAATCCAAGCTTCCGGTTTTCAGCTCCGAAGGGCGTCCGTTTGCAACAATGCTGCCCTTGTTAATGATTATAACCCTGTCGCAGATAGCCTCTACTTCCTGCATAATGTGTGTTGACAAGAGAATTGTTTTCTCTTTGCCCAATTCTTTTATCAGGTTCCTGATCTCAATTATCTGGTTAGGGTCTAATCCTGTAGTAGGCTCATCGAGAATAAGTATACCGGGGTTATGCAGCAACGCTTGTGCAAGGCCTACCCTTTGCCTGTAACCTTTTGACAACTGCCCGATTTTTTTGTTGATTTCAGGGGTTAAACCGGTAAGTCCGATAATCTCGTTAATCCGATCGGAATGAATAACCTGCGGCCTGTAAAGACCCGCGGTATATTCAAGGTATTCCCTGATATACATTTCAGGATATAGCGGATTATGTTCGGGAAGATAACCAAGATTTTTCCTTACTTTCAGTGAATTACCAGATACACTTATATTATTAATCTTAACATCGCCTGAGCAGGGAGCCAGCAGTCCGCAGATAATTTTCATCATTGTTGATTTACCGGCACCATTCGGGCCGATAAAACCTGCTATTTCACCCTGATTAACCTCGAATGAAACATGATCGAGGGCCGTTTGCCCGCCATATTTTTTAACAACGCTTTCTATCTTAATTGACATCTGAATGGAATTGTATTTACGGCTAAATTAATAAAACCTGTTTCAAAATTGCATAGAATAATAATAAAGCCATTATGGGAAATTTCGGAATATGCACTTCAAATATTTAAATCACCATGTACATTCAAACCTTCTTCATTCATAATTGTTTAACTTTGAATGGCATTTTTTGGCACTTTATTTGTACTGCTTTCATTGATAATTTGTTAATTAAATGTTCTTTTTTATATTTGCGAATTATATTGTAATAAGGTATAACATTAAAACTGAAATCATGAAAATAATGAACAGAACGATAAAGGCGATTTTTACTGTATTGATTTTTGCCCTATGCTCAGGGAATTCTTTTTCACAAAAAACCATGAACGATGTAATTGCATCGTACAACAGCGCTATACAGGCGCAACAATCAGGCAACCTTGAAGCAGCCCTTGATTCATTTAAGTCTTGTGTTGCTATTGCCACCGAGCTTGGCGAAGAAGCCGACGATCTTAGAATTCAGGCTGAAGGACAGATTCCGGTAATTAATTATGAAATAGGCAGAAAATACGCCAGTGAAAAAAACTATGATATGGCAATAAAACAATTTACCGAAACCCTTGATATAGCAAAAGTATATGGTACCGAAGATGATGTAAACAAAGTTACAAATGCACTTGGCCAGGTTTACTATATTCAGGCAACCACCTTTTACAAAGAGGAAAAATTTTCTGAAACCCTTGAAATGCTCAACAAGTCGCTTGAGTATTTACCCGGTAATTCAAAAGCGCTTTACATTATGGCCTTAACCTATAAGGGTATGGACAATGAAGAAAAGGTGGCCGAAGCAGCAAGAAATGCCGCTGATGCTGCAAAAGCAGGCAATGACAATAAGCTCTACGAGGGTTCTCTTAAAATTGGCAGGGACTATTATCTTCTAAAAGCCGATGGGGCCAAAAATGCAAAAAAATATGATACTGCTATTAAATACCTGCAAACATCGCTCGAGTTCGACGGAAGCAATGCTTCTACCTATTACCTTATGACCCAGATATACAATACCCAGAAAATGTGGGACAATGCAATAAGCGCAGCGAATAAGGCGCTCGAATTCGAGAAGCCCGAACCGGTTGACCAGGCAAAGATTTATTACGAAATCGGAAATGCCTATAAAGAAAAAGGTGAAAATGACAAAGCCTGCGAAGCATTTAAGAAAGCAGCAGTTGGGGCATTCAAAGAATCATCCGACTATATGATACAGCATGTACTTAAGTGTGAATAAGAAAATCAATTAAAAGAGGGTGTCTTAAATCCTCAAATGCACGAGGCTGTGTATAAAGTCAATAAGTAACATCATACGAGAGAGGTACGACCGAGGCAATATTCTGATTAAGAAAAGATTGCTTCACTTCATTCGTAATGACGGTTTCAATTAATTGACTTTTTACACAGCCTCTTTTTAATTTAGTTTCATTGTAATATATCATGAATTAGGCTGCCGATTTTAATTTCAAAATTCTATTTTTGCAAAGAAATTAATGATAATTGAATATGAAAGGTAAAAAAGAAACTGTTAAGGACTTACTGAATTCAACCGATTATGAAAGAACAGTGAACATCAAAGGCTGGATACGCACAAAGCGCGGCAACAATACCATAGCCTTTGCAGCAATTAACGATGGTTCTGTTATTCACAATTTACAGGTTGTTATAGATGTGCAAAAATTCGACGAGAAATTATTAAAAAACATTACCACCGGTTCGTGCATAAATGTTACCGGGAAACTGGTAAAATCGCTTGGTAAAGGACAAACTGT
Organism: Bacteroidales bacterium; assembly: GCA_046485045.1. GTDB lineage: Bacteria > Bacteroidota > Bacteroidia > Bacteroidales > UBA10428 > JAFGPL01. The sequence continues at coordinate 8,717 of JAWOHT010000098.1, read as the reverse complement.
AGAACTGCAGGCAGAAAGTATACAATTATATGGCACGGCTGATCCTGAGACCTACCCGCTGCAAAAAAAAGGCCATTCGCTTGAATTTTTAAGGGAGATAGCCCATCTGAGACCGCGTACCAATACCTTCGGGGCAGTATTAAGAATACGCCATGCACTTGCTTTTGCCATTCATAAATATTTTAACGACAACGGATTCTATTACCTGCATACCCCCATCATTACGGGTTCTGACTGTGAAGGGGCAGGCGAAATGTTCAGGGTGACAACCCTCGACCTGAAAAATCTCCCGGTTAATGACAAGGGGATGATAGATTATTCAGAAGACTTTTTCGGCAAAGAGACCAACCTTACGGTTTCAGGCCAGCTCGAAGGCGAACTGGGCGCTATGGCGCTATCAAAAATCTATACCTTCGGCCCTACCTTCAGGGCAGAAAACTCCAATACACCGCGCCACTTGGCCGAATTCTGGATGATTGAACCCGAAGTTGCCTTTAATGACATCAACGACAATATGGACCTCGCTGAGGATTTTCTGAAATACCTTATAAATTATGTGCTCGACAACTGCAATGACGACCTTGAGTTTCTTCAGGACATGTACGATAAGGAGCTTGTAGAAAGATTGAAATTTATCAACAGCAATAGTTTTGAGCGCATTACATACACCCGGGCTATTGAAATCCTTGAACAATCGGGTCAATCATTCGAATTTCCTGTACAATGGGGCAGTGACCTTCAGACAGAGCATGAAAGGCACCTCGTAGAAAAGCACTTTAAAAAACCCGTTATTGTCACCGACTATCCAATGGTAATCAAGGCTTTTTATATGAAACAGAATGATGACGGCAGAACAGTGCGCGGTATGGACGTCTTGTTTCCGAAAATTGGAGAGATTATTGGAGGTTCACAACGTGAAGAGGATTATGACAAGTTGCTGCAAAGGATCAATGAGTTAAAAATACCGCAAAAAGACCTGTGGTGGTACCTTGATACCCGGAAATATGGCTCTGCCCCTCACAGCGGTTTTGGCCTGGGATTTGAACGACTGGTGCTTTTTGTCACTGGTATGGGAAACATCAGGGATGTAATTCCTTTTCCGAGGGCTCCGAAAAATGCAGAATTTTAGTATATTTAGATGGTCTAAATATGATTAATGCTTAAACAAAAACTACAACAGAAATTACTGCAAAAGCTTTCTCCCCAGCAGATACAGATGATAAAACTGCTGGAGGTACCAACCATGCAATTAGAGCAGCGGATAAAAAAAGAGCTTGAGGAGAACCCTGCTCTGGAAGAGGGAGAGGAAGCGGACTTCGACCTTCAGGCCGAAGATGATGACGCAGGTGATGATGTTAAAGATAAAGACCAGGAAGAATTTACTATTGAAGATTATATAGAAGACGATGAAATACCATCGTACCGCCTGAACACTTCGAATTATTCCAAAGACGACAAGAGGGAAGAAATACCCTTTTCTGTGGGTTCTACATTTCACGATTACCTTGAAACACAAATGGGACTGAGGTCCCTTGATGAGAGACAGCGCATGCTGGCCAGCTATCTCATAGGTAATATTGATGAAGACGGTTACATGAGAAGAAGACTTGATGCCGTTGCCGACGACATCGCCTTTTCGATGAATATTTCTACCAACGAAATTGAACTTATCGGGATTTTAAGAATTATACAGGACTTCGACCCCATTGGCGTTGGCGCACGAAACCTGCAGGAATGCCTTGTGCTGCAAATAGAAAGCAAAGAACAGCATGTTCCCGGAATAAGCCTTGCCACAAAAATTCTTAAAAACCATTTCGAAGAGTTTACACGCAAGCATTATGATAAAATAATCGCAAGGCTGAATATAAGCGAAGATGAGTTAAAACCAGCACTCGACGAAATCCTGAAACTCAACCCCAAACCGGGAAGCGCATTCAGCGACCCACAGAACAAATCTTACAGCCACATTGTTCCCGACTTTATACTTGAAAACAATGACGGCGATCTGCAGCTCAACCTGAATTCAAAGAATATTCCAGAACTTAGGGTAAACCGTACCTATAACGAAATGCTTGAGACATATCAGTATAACAAAAAACTTTCTTCTAAAGACCAAAAAGAGGCGGTAACTTTTGTAAAGCAAAAACTCGATTCGGCACGCTGGTTTATTGACGCTCTCCGCCAGCGGCAAAATACCCTGATAGTTACCATGCAGGCCATTCTCGATTACCAGTATAAGTACTTTCTTGAGGGTGACGAGACAAAGATTAAGCCCATGATTCTGAAAGATATTGCCGATCGCACCGGATTGGATATTTCAACAATTTCGCGGGTAGCCAACAGCAAATACATACAAACCAACTTTGGTATTTTCCCTTTGAAATATTTTTTCTCTGAAGGCATGCAGACCGATAGCGGCGAAGAGGTTTCAACCAGGGAGATAAAAAAAATATTACAGGATTGCATTGACAATGAGGAAAAGAAAAAGCCAATGACCGACGAAAGATTAGCCTCAATACTGAATAAAAAAGGGTATCCTGTTGCCCGAAGAACTGTTGCCAAATACCGCGAGCAGTTAAATATTCCTGTGGCAAGAATGCGCAAAGAGTTATAAACCCGACGTTATGAAAAATATTTCTGTTTTTGTTTCATATCTGTTCCACCCGGTGTTCATTCCCTTGGTTGGTATTTTCATCATCATGAATTCAGGAACTTATGCCTCTCTTGCCGACAAAGAGGTGTTAAAAATACTGTATCTCATCGCGGGTACCTTCACCATTTTGCTTCCCGTGGGGTTGCTTCCGCTTTACCTGTTTACCGGCATTATCAGAAACATTCACATAGATGAGCATCGCCGGCGCATTATACCGTATTTCATAACCTTTGTTCTGCTTTATACCACATACATTTTAATTAAAAAGCTTCCGTTAAGTGCTTTTGTAACATCATTTATGTTTGCATCGGCCATGACTGTTCTTTTGCTCCTTATTATATCTTATTTCTGGAAAATAAGTTCGCACATGGCCGGAGCAGGCGGCCTCACCGGCCTTATCATGTGCTTAAGCATGATGCTGAGCGCCGATCTGATGTATTATCTTATTGTTGCCCTGATGCTCGGGGGAATACTTGCTTCAGCTCGTTTGTACCTTGATGCACACAACGGGACACAGGTTTTTTTAGGATTCTTACTGGGACTGGTTACAGTTTTCTCTATCTGCGTAATTTATGCCTGAGCTCTTTAACAGCGTTAGTCAATAATTGATGGCCTGTTTCCTGTAATTTAAAAAGATTTAGATTCTCATTTTTCGAAGCGGCAATGGCATCCGCAAGGTCTAACGAGTTTTGTGCCTGTACGGTAAAACCCCCTTTTGCGCTCAGATACCCGGCAAGGTATTCCTGTTCTGTTTGTCCTGGTGTTGGTACGAGAATGGCAGAGCGTCCAAGAACCAGCAGGTCCATAATTGTTGAATAACCCGGCCGGCAAACTATAACTCCGGCCTGTTTAACAAGAATTTGAAACTCTTTGTCGGGCACATGGTTATATAATACGATTTTGCCATTTTCTTCTACCACATTTTTTTTAGAGGGTAACCCTCTTAGAATAATTGCCCTGATCTTCAACCTGATTATTTCATCTTTGATTTTGGTTTCAAATATGGTGCGCTGTGGCTCGGGGCCTGAAAGAATTACAAGCAGCCTTGCAGTTACAGGCCTGGTAATTGTTGATGTGTTATGGTTTGAAAACCTGCTGAGCAGGCCTATATAAAGGCAATTTCCGGGTAAACTCCCCCCATGTGACAACTCTCCGCTAAAATTTAAGAACGGCTCCCTGTAATCGGGAATCCAGCACTCATCAAACCTTTTTATCATCATCTCTGTGCATTTATGAATAAAAGGTTTTAAAAAACCAATCATTCGGGGAACCTGGATAAAAACCTGATGGGTGATAAATACGGAATAAACTTTGCAGTTCCAAAGCCCGTAACGATTATCAGAAATAACAATATCCACACCGTATCTCCTGATGATTTTCCGAAGCATATAATGCTCGCTGATAATGGACAGAAAGAATAGAGGCAACCGGTACAAAATGGATATGGCTGCATTTTTCTTTCCATACCTGATAGCTGCTGATGGCATCTTCACCAGCTTCAGGTCAGGCATACTGGTTTTTAGCAATTCACCCGACATGCCCGAGATGCCTGCAAGAACTTCAAAGCCTTCACCAACCAGGGTTTTAATAACCGGTATAACCCTTGATGCATGACCTATGCCCCAGTTCAGGGGAGCCACCAATACTAAAGGTCTCATGCGATTTTTCATAGCTCTAAAAACTAACATGAAACAATAGTTTCAATGCCTTTTTCCCTTACCAACCGGGCGATATCCTCCAGTAGGGTCTGGCTGATTTTTTCAAGCCCTGTTACAGGGGTATCTCTGGCAATGGTATAGATCATTACACTCTGGGGTTGAATTTTCATTAGTGCATCAAGCCATAAATTAAGTTCATCTCCGGTGGTATTGTCAATTTTCACACCGTTGTATGTTCCCCTGATGAACATTGTCTGAATAATCAGGCTGCCGCGGAACAATTTCAATCCCTCAATCAAATTATTTAGTGAAAAATTTGCGGCAGGACAGTTCATTAACCTTTGCGTTTGCTCAACAAGTGAATCGAGTTTAAGAATGTTCATATCAGCTTTTTGCAGCGATTCAAATATCTGGTTGTTATTTATTAGTGTAGCATTTGAAAGTACGGCGATTTTAGCTTCAGGATAAAGCTTTAACCTGAGTTCAAGCACATCGTCTATTATTTCATGAAAATGGGGATGCAAGGTAGGTTCACCGTTGCCAGCAAATGTGATGGTATCAATTTTTTCACCTGTCTCCGCAGCCTTTTTCAATCTTTCTTCAAGATATTTTTTAACCTGGTTGCGCGAAGGCAATTTTTCATTCCCTAAAGAATAATCGCCTGAAAGTCCGCACTCACAATAAATACAATTATAATTGCATACTTTTTTGGTGTTTGGCAAAAGATTGATGCCCAAAGACATGCCCAGCCTGCGACTGAAAACCGGTCCAAAAACAGTACTGCTGAATAGAAATGTTGCCATTTAAGTATAAGATTTTAACTGCAGGCAAAAATAGTAAATCCGGCAGTTAATTAGTGGCAGCAAGAAAACTCTTATTTTTGCAGTCTTTGATAAGTTATCGCCAAAGCTATTTGGTTATAGAGACTTTTAATACAATTGCATTTTTCACAAAAAGGGTATCGGTATTGTCATGATCAAGTATAAAGCCCTTAAGATGTGTATATTTAGGACTATCAGGTTTTTTTGAAACCGAATACATGGTTGGCAGGTTACTCTTTTTAATAGGGATACTCCTGAAATAATCCCTGGCGCCATCTGGTGTTCCGTCGTCGTACCAGTAATATGCTGTTATTCGGGGGTTCAGAGACTGATCGGTCTTTTGCAGGATGATACGGGCATTCACCGTGTATTCACCACCTCCTGACAAAGGTACCTCAAAAGGCAACTTTTCCCACTTTCCGTCAATCGGCAAACGGTACATTTTATTGTCCTCATAAACGATGTTCTTTTTTGATTCTTCTTCTGCAATTCTGGCAAGTTCTGCCTCCATTTTAGAAACTTTGTCTGAAACACTTTGGTATATCTTATCAAGGGCATCTGATTTGGAGGCATAATGTACAACAGAAGAATCAAACTGTGCCCTTGTTATCTCGTGTTTTTCAAAAAGCCAACCGTAGAGTGAGGCTGAATCTAATTGGGCATTGGGTGCAACAGAGTACCTGCTGGCCGCAATTTCGTCTGCCAGATGAATATCCAGAAGAATCGCAACCATTTTTCTTTGCGGAATTATATCTTTTTTTTCGCCCGAACAGGTAAAAAACATAATGCAGAATAACAAAGCCAAAAAGGTATTAATTCTCATAAAAAAACGATCTAATCTTTTATGCGGTTAAATTTATAACTTAAAATTAATTCGTGTGACCCAAAATTATACTTTCCGAGCGGACTAAGCACGATATCATAAGCATAGCCTATCTGTATCTTGTTTTCATATACATACCCGGCAAGAATAGACAGGGCCTCGCCTGTGCGGTATGAAGTACCAAACCATACCATGTTCCTGTACCATCCCCTTACATTTATATCAAGCTGAAAAGGTGACGGAAATACTTTTTTAAGTATAAAGGTAGGCTCAATTGACCATTCGCGGTTGATAAAATATTTATAACCTCCGGTGAGATAGTAGTGGCTTTTGAGCCTGCTCTTACCTGACGGGTCTTCACCTATCTTTACCTTATTGTTCAAAAGATTGGTAGCAACAAAGCCCACATTGTAAGTAGAACTGTAGAGATAAAAACCCACCGAAGCATCGGGCAGGTATCGGGTTTCCTGGGCGCTGTAATACACCGGGTCGGCTGTATTTTGTAAGGTAATCTTGGTCATGTCAATACTGTACTGAAGAATACCGAGGTTCAGTCCCATTGATACTTTCAGGTCTTCGTTGACAGGATAATAATAAGCATAAGAACCGTGCGCGCTGCCTATGCTTACAGCGCCGGCAACATCGTAAGAAATGGTGCCGCCCCATCCCATCGGGTAATTCACGGTAGGCCCGAATATACTTAAAGTATTTGTAATCGGGGCATTGTCAAAGCCCACCCATTGAAACCTGTTATTGGATATCACCTGAAAATAGTTGTGCGTACCTGCAAGCGCAGGGTTTATAGCAAACGGGTTTGTCATAAACAGGGTTGTTAAAGGCTTTTGCTGCGCTTTTAAACACAACCCCAAAACCAGCAATATTAAAATTGGTGCAACTCGTTTCATTTTATCGTATTAGTGTTATAGAACCTGTTAAGGGTTTCAAGTTACTGTCTTTCACATCAATAATATAATAGTAGGTGCCTATTGGCAATTCTTTGCCGTTGAATTTACCATCCCATGCTTTTGATTCATCATATCCTACCGAACGAAATATCAGATTACCCCAGCGGTTGAATACCCTGACTTCAATTTTTGAACCATAGCCCTCGGCATTTTCAATAATCCATTTATCGTTAAACCCATCATCATTGGGAGTAAACCCGGAATATACCAGCAGATCGCGTAACAGCACAACCAAAAGCGATTTGCTGTCATAACATCCGTATATTGAAGAGCCTGAAATGGTATAGCGCACTGAATCGCTTAACAGGGATAAAATGCCTGTTCCTGTAGTATCAATAGTCATTCCGGTGACAGGCGACCATATATAATCAGAAGCCGGAAACTTTGCAGATTGATCTGTCATCAGTGCCATAAACTGATAGGTTTCCCCTTCCTGCAGATAAATAAGGGTATCCAGATCATCGTTCAGATTATCGGTTAATTCATATAAATGAAGTTCATAATATGGAAATACATCGAGCGATATCGTATCAAGTCCGTAGCACTCGTTTTTGTAAGCCTGAAGGATAACATCCAAAGGCCTGTCTGTGTACATTCCTGTTGTGATATTTTTCGGATTCACTATGTAAACCTTTTCATTATGAAGCAACACAAGATCATCCGGGTCAAAATACCATATAATGCTGTCGGCATCGCTTGCAAAACCCTGAAGCATATATTCGTTATTTGCACAGATGGTGGCATCCAAACCCGCATAAGTAAATACAGCCGGCTGGCCGTAACCTATAATCACTTCGGTGGTTACAGGGCAATTATTTGCATCTGTTACTGTGAGATAGTAACTTCCGGCCAGGAGGTTATTTCTTACGCTGTCGGCAATGGCATCATTATCACTCCAGCTGTATCTATACTGTCCTGCTCCACCGGTTGATGTAACGCTTATTGAACCGTCTGTAACATGCTCCTGGCAAGAAGCATCGCTTGATATCACAGCAGGTATGATTGGTGAAGGCTGGGTAATTATAAATATTGAATCGTATATCTGTGCCTGACTGTCAACAATGCGGATATTATAACTGCCTGCTTCAAAGTTTTCATCAGTAAATTGATCTCCGGCATAATCATTAACCTCTCTAAGTACCTCACTGGTAACGGCATTGGTTATGGTTACATCATACGGTTGTGTTCCGTTTTTTATCCAAACGGTGAAGCCCCCATCGCTGAAGCCAAAGCATGAAACATCTTTGTACGAAAGTATTTCAACTTCAAGAAGCTTGGCTGTGATATTCACCGTTTCATAAACTTTACATCCCCTGCTATCCCTTACGGCGATGTAATACGTTCCTGCATCGAGATTGGTAAACAGGTTTGCATCCTGGAACACCAATCCGCTGTCAATAGAATATTGATAAGGAGAAGCACCACCAGTGGCATTTATTGTAAGATTAGACTGTTGTCCGCCGGCAATGGGAGTTATAATTGCTTCGACCAAAATTGCAGAAGGCTGGTCTATGGTAATGGTATCAATGGTAAGAATACAACCCAGCGAATCGGCAATATTGAGTGTTAATGTTCCTCCACCAAGATTATTGAATAGATTTGTTGATACGTAAGGTCTCCCGTTCACGCTGTATTGGAATTTACCCCATCCGCCGGAAGCCCTGACATAAAGTTGTCCGGTTGAATCACCGTAACATCCGGTGATATCTTCCACGCTTAAGCTGTCGATGGTTATTACAGGAGGATTGATGATTACAACTGAAGAGTCGTAAAAATCTGTACATCCGTTTCGGTCTT
>JAWOHT010000186.1:0-6851 GCA_046485045.1 Bacteroidales bacterium | reverse complement strand
TCTTCTCAAGTTCCTGACGGATGACCTCCTGTGCTACCCGGTCTAAAACAGTGGGGATACCTAGTGCACGTTTCCTCCCGTCTTCTTTGTTGATAAGCACTTCTAACACAGGTACGGGCATATAACTGCCGCTTGCCATACGGTTCCATAAGGGATACAGGTATTTCCCCGGATGCCTTTCGATTTCGACAATATCAATATTATCGACACCAGCGCTGCCGTCATTGCTCTTTACCGCCTTAAAGGCGTCCCATACTTCTCGCTTACTTATCGGTTGTCCCGCCTAAAGCGGGATTTCTCCTTGAAAATCATTCTACATAATCCTTTCGATTATAAGTTGTAATACAATTTGAAACCGGACAGGTGGAGGCCTTCGCTGCGCCACCGCTAAAGCTAAGGCGACACGCGGTCCGCTCCCATTACAGGAGTTTCATCACTACTACGCTCCATCCGCCACTAACTCAGCTGCATTGGTACTCTCGGCCTTTTACTTCGCGTGGATTTTTGGCCTTCTCCCTTTGGTCGCCATAGGCTTGCCGACGGCAATCCTTAACATCAGCTGAGTAGCTTCTTCCCGCTTAAAGCGGGACAGGCTCTGTTCCGTAACCAAGCCCAGACTATAGTTCACGCCATCTTTATGCCGATTGGCCGGATATCCTATGGTACAGGTAATTTGATATCCTTGTCGCAGGCACACGTCCGAACACCTGCTTTTGACCAATAATGTAGTTATTCACTGCCTGCCCCGATTCATCGGGGACACCTCTACGATGGTTTAATCGCTACTCATTCGTCTCCAGAAGTCTATACCTGATAAAGTCGGTCGTAAAAAAAAAATGACCCCTTTACCTTTTCCATGACGCTCAGTACCTACTCCTTGAAAGAGAAGAACCTCATGGCGGTTTGGTAAATCCTCCTGTAAGGTCTTTATCGAGAGACCATACCGAAAAAAAAATTCAGTACCCTCTCATCTTGATTACAGTTTTGTTACTCAAATTCAACTTGATACAGTTATTTCCACTCAAAATCAAGCAATACATGTTGATGAAAAAAACTATATCTCAAATTGGTTAATTTCAAAACCATATGATAATTATGATTTCAAAATTGATAAGCCATTTCTAAAGGACAGTATTTTTAGTAAATGGCAAAAGATAAATGCCGAAGAGAATTATTTAATAAACTTGAACAGATATTTTACAATTTCTGAAAGACAAAACACTGTACTAGCTAAAGTGATTATAGATTCCAAGAAATCCCAGAAGAAGGATTTCTATTTTGGATATAGCGACAAGATAAAAATCTACCTTAACTCAGAAACCCTTTATATTGGAGATAATAGCTTTCATGAAACAGAAAAACAAGAGGATAGAGGTTACGTTATAGATAAACATAAAATGATAGGACTTCCCTTAGAAAAAGGTCAGAATGAATTAATCCTTGAAATATCAGAGAAGAAATTCGGGTGGGGTTTTATTGCTCAATTGGTAGATTTAGAAGGAATAGAAATTATTAATAAACAATAAACAAAACAATGAAAGACTTATCAACTGAAACAAATTTGATTTCTTATTGCGGATTTTATTGTGGAGCTTGTCCAAAATATTCTAAAGGACAATGTGAAGGATGCAAAGGTGATAACCCAAAATGTGCAGTTGGATACAAAGCTTGTCAGGTAAGACCTTGCTGCATTGAGAATGGATTTAAATCATTTGCAGATTGTGACAAATTTGAATCTACTAAGGATTGTAAATTATTTAATCCATTTATGATTCGATTCGGACAATTTATTACTCGGACAAATCGGAGATTAGGAATTGAAATGATAAAGGAAAAAGGCGAAACCGAATTTGTAAAATATATGAAAACAATTGTTATTTTTATGGAAACTTGTTAAATACAAATAGTAATACATATCTTTATTTAACCGATTTGGATTCAAATGTTCTTATTGATTCCTGCCAATCGTCAGACTGTGTACTATAATGTCAAGATTGATTAATTGATTACTAAATACAGAAACCATTTTGAAAATCCGTAACTTTGTACTATGATAAAAACAATCTACATAAACACATCAGTTTTTGGCGGATATTTCGACAAAGAATTTGAAAAGGAGACAAAACCATTCTTTGATAAGATTATCGAGAAAGAAATCAAGATAATAATATCCGAGGTTTTAGAATTGGAGATATATCGTGCTCCAGACTTTATTTATGATTTTTACGAATCATTACCCGTTGAATCAATTGAAAAAGTTGAGTTGACTGATGAGTTTCGTAATTTAGCAGACACCTATATAAACGAGAAAGTTGTAGGAAAAACGAGTAGAGCGGATTGTCAACATATTACATTAGCAACAATTTACAAAGCTGATGTACTTGTAAGTTGGAATTTCAAACATATAGTTAATCTTGAGCGAATTAGAGGATATAATTCTATTAATTTTCGAGAAGGGTACCAAATGATAGAGATTAGAACACCAAAAGAAATTTTTGATTATGAAGACTAAAATTGTTAAAACAGGGATTGTTAAAAAAATGCGTGATATTAGAGATAAATTCAGCATTGATATTATTGATATGTCTTTAGAGCAAGAAAAGAATTTTATTAAACGACAGTTAGCTGAATTGAAAGCAAAAAAGCACAGCAGGCAACACGCAATATAGCAAATGGCGGGGAATGTAGTAAAATCAGGCATTATAGCCCGCATCGGCCTTTTCGCTCGGTGGACAGGAACGTACTCCGCAATCCGGCACGTTTCATACCGCAATACGTTTGGCAAACATTATACAACATGAATAAACAATGTTTTTTAGTAAATTAAGAAAATCAATATACATGACAACAATTGACCTTAAAGCAGAACAACAGGCATCATTATCGAGAGCGGGATATCCTTACAGCATAGCTGCAAAAATCTTTTTCTTCGCTATGGATTTGGTTACTGGACGTAAACTAACCTTGGGAAAAGCCAAACTACTTGAAATATTGGCATCTATACCATACCGCGAATGGGAAATAAGACAGTATACCAAAATAACGAGTTGTTTTCGGAACACCGACAAGGTAAATCTATCCAAAAACGTGATTGAATGGGGGCGTCATGCTCAAGATAACGAGTATGATCATCTTCAGGTAATCCATGCTAAAATGAAAGAAGACGGGCTTAAAGATCCATGGTATCTTTGGCCACCTATTACTTTTTTCATCGTGCTTACTTATGTGGTTATGTCAAAATTCTTAGCTTGGGTTAATATTAAAGGGGCATATCATTTCAATGCCCAGTTTGAAGATCATGCTGAACATATTTATGCACAAATGGTCACAATACACCCCGAGTGGGAAGATCAGCCGGTTACAAATGACCAGATAAAAAAATATGCGGATGTAGTCACATGGGCAGATGTTTTCCGACGTATCGGTCTTGATGAACGCGACCACCGTAACGAAAGTTTTATTTTCTGTGCTAAAGCTGAATTCGTGGTTAAATACGAGGGTATGCCTCCATCATATAAATAAAAGGTTACAACAAATTTCTCTTTTAGCTAAATTGAGTGATATGAATTAAAAAAAATAAAGATAATAATGAAAAAACAAAATAACGTTTGCCAATCGATTAGACTGCCCCGCCAGATAAACTGACGGGGAGAGCCTCTCACACCCGGATCCCGCAAAAAAAGCGGGACAGGCTGTACGGTCTTCCCAAATCAAGTTCGGGAGGCTTACACCTTCTGGAACTAAGCGATAGCGATCTCACAGCCTGTTCCGATTCTTCAGAAACCGAAGGGAGTAAAAAAACACACTTGCTGTTGTCTGAATTAAAAGAAAAATTTGTATTTTTTGAATTTAATCAGAGCTTACAACTGGTTATTAATCAATAAAAATTGACGTTATACCAGTTGTACTTTTAAATGCCGTAAGCAATTTAAAAGTTTACAATGGTTCATGCCGATCATACAACAAAGGAGCAAACTGAACGTAGTGAAAGTATGCGACATTTAGTTGTCAAATCGGTATTAGTCAGAATTCAATGAAAGCCTCTCGATTATAAAAACAATTAGATTTTGATTATATTGAGCTTTATTAAATCTTATATTATGAAACAAATTAAACCAAATTCATCTTTTTTAATTTTAATCTTAATTTCAATATCCATTGCTTGCTACAGTATCGGAAACAAATCCACTGATAATAACAAACCAAGAGTAATTGTAACATCTGATGGAGAAATTGATGATGAATGCTCCATGGTAAGATTTTTAATGTATGCTAACGAATGGGATATCGAGGGGATTATCACCTCAAGTTCCCAATATCACTGGCATGGTCACAGTTGGAGTGGGGATGATTGGGTTGACCAATACCTTGAAGCCTATTCAGAAGTATACCCAAATTTGATTTTACATGACAGCGAATATCCTTCTCCAGAATATTTAAAGTCAAAAAACTTTCTCGGAAATGTAGCAACAGAAGGTGAAATGGATTCGATAACGCCCGGCTCCCAACATATTGTTAAAGTCTTACTTGATGAATCCGATGATCAACCCATATGGCTTCAGGCTTGGGGCGGTATAAACACCATTGCAAGAGCGCTCAAAACCATTGAAGAAGAACACCCTAATAAAATGGATTATGTAGCCAATAAAATCCGCTTCTTCTTTATTTGGGAACAAGATTCTACCTATCAAGCATATATCCGCCCTCATTGGGGGAAATATAACATTCTTACGATTATTTCTGACCAGTTTGTCACCCTTGCCTATGGCTGGGATAAAAACATACCCTCGGAACTACACACACCCTTTAAAAGCCAATGGATGACTGAGAATATACTTCAAAATCATGGCCCATTATGTGCGCTCTATAGGGCACATGATAAAGAGAGAAAACGGTTTGTGGCTGGAGATTTCCGATCCGAAGGAGATTCGCCGGCATTTATGCATACTATCGTAACTGGTTTGCGCAGTATGGAATCCCCAGACTATGGAGGATGGGGAGGTCGCTATGTTAAAGTACATGAAAATATCTGGCTTGACCCTGTCTTGGATACAAACTATGTATATCCCACAGGAATATACAAATCAAGCACTGGTGGGCGTCGTTATGTGCGTGATAATAAAGATCCTAACCAGACCATTTTTGATTACTGCAAACCTATTTGGCGTTGGAGCGAGGCATTCCAGAACGACTGGGCTGCCAGGGCCGACTGGTGTGTTTTACCTTATGAAGAGGCAAATCATCAACCAGTTGTGAAATTAAATCATGAATTAGATTTGAGTGCTAAACCTGGTTCAAAAATTAAATTGAGCGCCAAAGGTACATACGACCCTGATGGTGACCAACTTACTTATATTTGGTGGCATTATAAAGAGGCTAGTGATTATCAAGGGGAAATTGAGATAAATAATGAAGATTCCAGAGATGCTTCGTTTATAATACCTGATAGTATAACTAATGAAACAAACCTACACATAGTTTGCGAAGTTAAAGATAATGGCCACCCTCAATTGACCCGTTATAAAAGAGTTATTATTAAAGTAGTACCCTAAATAAAATGAACGAATTAACTTTAAATAAACAACGGTGCAAATTTAAAGTGCAGTGCCTTGAAATCCGCACTACGCTTAAACCTGACCGTTGTGCGCCATGCTGGAAAACCGAACTGCGACCTTGATACGATAAAGAGATAACCAATGGAAAGAATTATAACACTTGACAAGTCTAACATTGACAAAGAACACATTTGTTGCGCTATTTCTGACAAAAAGTGCAAAGACAGTTATGAATTAAAGAAAGACTGGCTGAAAAAGGAATTTGATAATGGATATATTTTTCGCAGGATTGATGCCAGAGCAAAAGTGTTTATTGAGTATGGGCCTGCCGAGAACGGTTGGATTCCGGTTGATGCTCAAAATTATTTACTGATTAATTGCTTTTGGGTTTCTGGACAATACAAAGGACAAGGATATGGTAAGGAACTGTTAAGACTTGCTCTTGAAGATGCTAAAAATCAAGGCAAAGAAGGATTAGTAACAGTTGTAGGGACAACCAAGTTTCACTTTATGAGTGATACCAAGTGGCTGTTAAAACAAGGATTTGAGACTTGTGAAAAATTATCGTCGGGATTCAGTTTACTTGTAAAAAAGATAAAACCCAATGCTCACAACCCAAAGTTCAAAGATTCTGTAAAAAGGGGAGAATGTGAGGATAAAAATGGATTAGTGATTTATTATTCAAATCGCTGTCCTTTTTCGGAATATCATGTAACCACTTCATTGACAGAAACTGCAGAAAAAAGGAGATTGCCATTAAAAGTAATCAAACTGGACACGATTGAGAAAGCACAATCTTCGCCGACACCAGCCACGATTTTTAGTTTATTCTATAACGGAAAATTTGTGACTACAGATTTGAGTGTTTGTATGGATAGCAGATTTGATAAAATCATAAAACTATGAATAGAGAAGAAAAGATAGAATACATTGCTAAACAATTATTTGAACAGGGGAATGTTGAAATAATTGATTCTGCTTTTGTTGAAAGTTATATTGGCCATTATGGAGATAAAAAGCATAAGGGACAAAAATTTGTAAAACAATTTATCAGAAAACTCCGTTTAGCAATTCCTGATATTAAAATCTTAAAAATTGAGTTTCTTTCTCAAACAGAAAACACGATTACATGGCAAAGAACTTTTAGCGGAACACATAAAACTGAGATGCAAGGAATTCCAGCATCTATGAAAAAACTGAAATGGAACGAGATTGTTGTTACCCGGTTTGAAGGAGAAAGAATTGCTGAAGATTGGTTAGTTTCAGATTTAGCTTTTCAATTAATGATAAAACAAA
>JAWOHT010000157.1:0-42250 GCA_046485045.1 Bacteroidales bacterium | reverse complement strand
GAACCGAGGGCGACTCCCGCCGGCTCCAGCTGCAACGCCGTCAGTTCAGACTCGCCGGCCAGCACACGTTCGAGGTACTCGGCGTTGAGCCTGATCATCCGCATGGGTCGACCTCCGTGGGCGCGGTGGGCTCGAGGGGAAACACCACGACCGCCAGCGGCTGGCCGCTCTGCGGAAAAAAAAACACGTATCCTGGTTGCCACCGATGTTATGAGCCGGGGTATTGATGTAAAGGAGATTAACCTGGTAATAAATTTCGACGTGCCCCACGATGCCGAAGATTATGTACACCGTGTCGGCAGAACCGCACGTATCAATACTACAGGCGAAGCAATTACCCTGGTAACACCTTCAGAATTTTCGAGGCTGCGGACGATTGAACAATTGACTGAAACTGAAATCCCAAAAATTCAACCCGCAGGTTATTCAATTACTGAAACTTCTAACAATAATTCAAACAGTTACAGGAAGAACAGGAATAAATTTTTCAATAAGAAAAAGAGCATCCACGTTAGAATGAATAATACCCGTGAAACAAAAAGCACCTGATTCAGTTAGCCGGTTGTCTGTCAATTAATAAGCATTTATTTATGAATGTTTTGAATTGATTGTATCTTCGACTATTATAATACGATATTTACAGACTAAATTTGAAAAAAAAAACTAATTTAATGTCAAAATCTAATCTGCTAATATATGATCTATTTTACCGACAGCGAAATTGAAGCCCTGATAACAGAGGATGTACCCTATTATGATCTGACCACATCTTTGTTAAAACTCGAAAACAAACCGGCCAAGATACAGTTTGCCACTACAGATAATACAGTAATATGCTGCACCGAAGAGGTATTAAAAATATTTTCCAAGCTATCGGTACATACCACACTTTTCACACCATCGGGAGATTACATCGAAGGGGGAGTGAAGTTTCTGGAGGGAGAAGGACTGTCAAAAAACATACATGCCGCCTGGAGGGTATCTGAAAATCTGCTGGGATTTGCCTCGGGCATTGCAACAAGAACCAGAAAACTTGTAAATGCTGCAAGTGAAGTAAACGAAAACATTGTAATAAGTACTTCAAGAAGAACCATTCCTTATACAAAAAAAATTGCCGTAAAAGCAGTGCAGTCGGGAGGTGCCAGTATTCACAGGCTCGGTTTATCCGAATCAATACTCATTTTTAAAAATCATTACAGCTTTCTTGCAAGCCTTGATAACCTGGAAAAAAGGTTGAAATCGCAAAAAAAAGTCACAGGTACCAGAACAGTATCGGTAGAAGCCCGAACGCAGGAAGACGCCTTAAAAATTGCAAACGCAAAGGTTGACATCATTCAGCTTACCGACTTTGACCCTGATTCAATTACCAACCTGAAAAAGGAGTTGCTGAAAATCCATCCGGCCATAAAGATAGCCGCTGCCGGGCATATTACCATTGATAATGTTAAAGCATATGCCGTTTGCGGTGCTGATATCCTGGTGACCTCCTGGCCTTATTTTGGAAGCCCTGCAAGTATTCAGTCAATTATTACGCCGCTTGATATCTGATTCGCAAAACTTACTCGGTCTTTAAGATTTCACCCGGTTTTACCCCTGCGATGAAATAAGCCCGAACAAATACAGTAATAATTGCCATTGTTAAAACAATGAATACTGATAAAATAAAACAGCCGGGGTCTAAACTTACATGATAATAAAAATCAGTCAACCACCGGCGCAATAGAAAGAACGCTGCAATGGCCGATATAGTTGCTGCAACCGAAAAAAGTATTACAATCTCTTTTACCAATAGTTTAACCAGAGTAATTTCTGCTGCTCCCAACACTTTTCTTATCCCAATTTCTTTCTTTCTTATGTTTAATGTAAAAGAAACCAAACCGTACAACCCAATAAATGCAACAAAAATAGTAATGAAAGAAAAAACCGATAATATGCGTGCTGTCTTCCTTAGAAGGTGATAGCGGGTGGTAAGGTCATCGTTGAGCATATAATATACAAAAGGGTATGCCTTGGTATACTTTTCCCATTTTTCACGCAGAAATTCTACTGTCTGTGCAGTGCTGTCAGACGAAACCCTCACTGTAAAATAGCCCTCCCATTCTGGTGGCATCGGGAACATTACGAGTGGCCCGATTTCTTCTTCAAGACTGGAATAGCTAAAATCTTTTACAACACCGGTGATGACATACTCCTCTTTTTTCTGCATCCTGCTTTCTTTCTGCATAGGAAACCTCAACACATGACCAACAGCATTTACAGGGTCTATAAGCCTGGCGGCGGTTTCATTCACCACACATGTAAAGGAATCGTATGGACTGGCATGAGGAAAAAACTCCCCACTGACCATTTCAAGTCCGTATGTCTTTTGAAAATCCTCGCTGACAAATATCAGGTTCATCAGCAAAGAATTTTTTGAAGGCATCCCTTTCAACAAAAAACTCGATTTTGAAAACTGCCTGCCAGGAAGGGTGCTTGAATAAGTAACAGACTTAACAGCTTTGTTTGCAACTATTTCTTTTCTAAAATCAGCATTATTATTTTTTATGGCATCAGAACGCCTGATGATAAGAAGATTGTCTTTGTTAAAACCTAAGTCTTTATTTATTAAATATTTATATTGATTAAAAAGGACAAAAGTGCTGATAATAACAAAAACTGTAACAAAAAACTGAAAAAACACAAGCCCTTTTCTGAACCCAATATTGCCTGATTCATTAATATTCCTGTTTCGCAGTACGTTAACAGGATGAAATGAAGCCAGAAAGAATGCCGGATAGCTGCCTGCAATGAGCCCAACAACCACTGCAAAAACCAGCAGTAATGCAATGTTTTCGGCAGAGGCAAGCTGTTTCACATCGAGGTTAAGGCCGATATATTTGTTAAACTGAGGCATTACCAATTCTACTAAAAGCAGAGCCATGGTCATGGCCAGAATGCTTAACAGAACCGCCTCTATTAAAAACTGCCTTATTAAAAGCATTCTGTCTGAACCTGCCACTTTTCTTATTGCAACCTCTTTTGCACGCCGCGCTGCCCTTGCAGTAGACAAATTCATAAAATTAATGCTTACGATTAATAGTATCAGTATGGCGAGCACAGAAAAAATATATATATAAACAATATTTCCGTTTTGCTCAAGCTCGGCATTAAGGTCAGATTTAAGGTGAATCTGCTTCAGCGACTGTAAAAAGAAACTATATGACATACCTGCAGACTCAAAATCTCCTTCGGGCATATCTAAAATAGTGTTAAGCTGGGGTACCACAAATCGGGCGACAAGTTCATTGAGTTTATTTTCAAGGATATGAACATCGGCATTTTCCTGAACCAATATGTAGGTATAAACATTGTGGCTTACCCAATACTCGTGGAGCGCTTTTTTAAGGGTAATCAAAGAGGCCAGCATATCAAATTGCATATGTGAATTTGACGGAACATTTTCCATGACTCCGGTTACCTTGTAAAAGGTAGTATCATTTTCTATTCTCAACTTTTTACCCATAGGGTCTTCGTTACCAAAGTACCTGAGCACCGACTCTTCTGTAAGAATAATACTGTTTGGGTTGGCAAGCGCATTGTCCGGGTCGCCCTTGATAAGATTGAATGAAAACACTTTAAAAAAATTTGAATCGGCAAAAAGAAGATTGTCCTCATTGTATCTCACATTATCGTATGAAACCAGCCATGCACCATAACGGCCTATTCTTACAGTTTCAATAATTTCATCAAATTCTTTTTGCAGTGTGCCTGCCATTGCAGGAGATGAAATAGCCTGGTGTAAAACTGCACCTTTCAGTTTTCCATTAACACCAATACGATAAATGTAATCTGAATTTTTATGAAATATGTCGTAACTAAGTTCACGTGTCAGATAGAGATAGATTAACAGGCTGCTGGCAATTCCAATAGTAAG
Source organism: Bacteroidales bacterium (assembly GCA_046485045.1). Lineage (GTDB taxonomy): Bacteria > Bacteroidota > Bacteroidia > Bacteroidales > UBA10428 > JAFGPL01. The sequence continues at coordinate 38,337 of JAWOHT010000157.1, read as the reverse complement.
CCCCATAACATTGATAATGGTGAAAATCTGGTAATTCAGGATATACCGTGTTGCCGCTTTAATCAAATTTCTGAACATAAACCAAAAATGTACTAATAATTATAATCCTGTTTAAATAAGTGATTTGACATTTCGTAAAATCCCTGATTTATTTATTGACATAAAACATGCCATAAACAATATCTACTTATAAATCAATTTAATAAAAATATTCCGAATGATATAAGTGTACGGTTTCGCACCAATTACCGTTCGAAACCGGATAATAAGAACGTTGAAATATGTGAAAAGAAAATATAATGTATTATGTAACCTCATCGTGAATAAACACCTGTAACCTGTAATACGAGTATTTATCATTGATATTCTCAAAACTAAAGTTCATTTTTTCAGACGCTATTTTCGCAATCTCAATAAAGCCAAGTCCAGCCCCGCCTTTTTCTGAGAACTGGCCGTTGGTGATGGTGGTTTTGTAAAGCTTCTTAAGCCCTTCGGCATTAAGGCTGTTGATATGGGCCAGCTTTTCAGACAATTGAGATACATCGCCCAAAAGTATGGTATTAGATGAGGTTAGAATAAAGGTATTATTCATCTTTTCTATTGAAAATTTTGGCAGATATTTTTTTTTCAGGTGTAGGTCCTCATCAAGCTGTTCGTTATATTTAAGAATATTCTCGAGTGATTCTATCATCACAAGCAATATCTTTTTATACAATACAAGCCTTAGTCCCAAACCTGAAGCCATATCCTTCAGTTTATTTATCAGCAGGCCAATGGTATCGTATTTTAACGGCCCCGAATAGCTTAATAAGACCTCCGATTTCTGGTTTTCAGGCATACAGGTACATCAAAGTTGGTTAGTCATCAAAGATATTGAAAATACGAAAATTTTTGTAAAAATAAAATTAACCATCAATATCTGTTTGATTTTGTTTTTCCCGAATGTAACCATCGTCAACAGAAAAATTGCCCGATAGTGAGGCTGCTACGGCCAGACGGTCGCATCGCTCGTTTTCAGGGTTATTGTCATGCCCCTTGATCCAGACAAATTTCACACGGTGTTTTCGGTATACTTTTAAAAACCGCAACCACAGATCAGGATTTTTTTTCTTTTTAAAACTTTTCTTTTCCCAATCAAACAGCCATCTTTTTTCAACGGCATCAGCAACATATCTGGAATCGGTATAAACAGTTACATCGCTGTTATCGAGCCTAAGTGCTTCGAGTGCGACAATAACAGCGAGCAATTCCATACGGTTATTTGTGGTAAGTCTGAATCCCCGGCTTAGCTCTTTTCTGTGACTGCCTGAAATCAATACCGCGCCGTATCCACCGGGACCGGGGTTACCGCTTGCAGCACCGTCTGTGTAAATAGTGATCTTATTTGACATGATTTAATTGAATTCCGGTATTTGACAAAAACAACCGGATTGCAATTGCCAATAATATTATTCCGAATACCTTTTTCAAAATTTGTATTCCTGCGGCACCTAATATTCTTTCAAAAAACCTGGTTGCCTTTAGTACAATGTATACCAATACAATATTGAGTGTTAAGGCCGAAAAAATGATTATGAAATCGTACTCGGCCTTGAGCGAAAGAAGCGTGGTGAAGGTTCCTGCGCCTGCTATCAGAGGAAAAGAGATGGGGACAATGGAGGAACTTTTAATTGCATCCATCTTAAAAAACTCGATTCCCAGCACCATTTCGAGGCCAAGAAACAACAACACAAAGGAGCCTGCAATGGCAAATGACTCAATATCTACGCCGAAAAGACCGAGAAACGGCTCACCGAAAAACAGGAACAGCAGCATGATAACATACGCAACCAGTGTTGACTTAAATGCATCAATCGCCCCGGTTTTTCTTTTAATTTCTATGATAATAGGAATGGAACCGGTGATATCAATTACGGCAAAAAGAACCATGAAAACAGTAAAAATTTCAATAAGTACAGCTTTCATATCAATATTTAACTGAATTGGTGCAAAATACAAAATTTCAACCAGAATAAAAATGATTCATCCCGGAAAAGTACTACCCAAACAACAACAAAATCAGGTCTGAAACTCAAATTTCAACTGTTTGTTTGTCAACCTGAAAGATTTTCTGTGATGAGGTGTGATCCCTGATTTCTCAATTGCTCGGCGGTGGGCAGCAGTTGGATATCCTTTGTTCCTGTTCCATAAATAATGCTCATAATCTTTATGGATTTCAAGCATGTAATCGTCTCTGAATGTTTTTGCAAGTACCGAAGCTGCAGCGATTGAATAATATGTTGCATCACCTCTTATAATACAACAATGTGCTATGTTTTGATATTTTAAAAACCTGTTACCGTCAATAAGCAGCAGTCCCGGGGTTATATCCAGCCTGGCAATTGCCTTGTGCATTGCAGAAATGGAGGCTTTAAGGATATTGCTCCTGTCAATCTCTTCAGGCATTACATAATCAACAGCCCAGCTAAGGGCATTATTTATAATCTCCTTACGCAACGTGTAACGTACCTTTTCGGTGAGTTGCTTGGAATCGTTCAGCACTTTATGCCTGTAATCCGGCGGAAGTATCACTGCTGCAGCAAATACCGGCCCTGCCAGGCATCCCCTGCCGGCTTCATCACATCCGGCCTCTGTGAGCCCTTGTGTATGGTATGATTTTAGTGAGAACTGGTAATCAGCCATTTTATCTGTACACTTTACAAAATTTAAAGCAAAACTAATGAATTAAAATTATACAGTTTTCAACCTCTCAATAAAATAGTTAATCTGTACGATGATCATCCACATAAAAAACAGATAAAAGAAGCAACTACTTTAAAAACTATTACATTTGTTGAATAAAATGTTAAAAGTTGAAAAGAAAATTTCTTAAAAACCTGACTTTTCTTTTATTTGTCAACCTTCTTGTAAAACCATTTTATGTTCTCGGAATTGATGTGGGGATACAAAATGCCGTACCCGAATCTTATGGTATCTATTTTCCTCTTTTAAGCTTATCTCTTATGTTCCAGGTAATTTTAGACATGGGCATTGAAAATTTTACCCGCAGGGAAATTGCAAGGCACCATCATCTGCTGTCAAAATACCTTTCAAATATATTTGTCCTGAAACTGTTTCTTGCCTGTATCTATTTTGCCATTTGTTTATTAATAGTAGTTGCCGGTGACTATAGCATATACCAGATCAGGCTTCTTATGGTATTGTTGTTTAACCAGTTTCTTGCCAGTATAATCCTTTATCTCCGGGCAAACATTGGGGGATTGCAGCTTTTTAAAACCGAAAGCATTATTTCGGTACTCGATAAAACGCTATTAATTACGATATGCGGAACTCTGCTGTGGGGAAATTTCACCAAAAAACCGTTTCAAATTGAATGGTTTATTTTCGCCCAGACATTTGCTTATTTTGCAACTTTCCTGGTCTCTTTGTTTATTGTGTTGCACCATTCAGGAAAAGTTAAGCTTGGTTTTGATTTCAGAAACAATTTTTTAATCATCAAGAAAAGCCTTCCATATGCATTTTTAATGTTATTAATGGCTTCTTATCTGCGCATTGACTCGATATTGCTCGAGCGCATTCTCCCGGATGGAAACATAGAGGCCGGTATCTATGCGCATAGTTTCAGGCTTCTTGAAATGATGCAGAATTACGGTTACCTCTTTGCTATTATCCTGATGCCCATGTTTGCCAAAATGCTAAAAAACAAAGAACCTGTTGAACAGCTGGTCAATATATCATCACTTATTATTTTTGTACCTGCCATTATTGTTTCTGTAGCATCTGTATTTTACAGCCATGAAATAATAAAGCTACTTTACACCAATCATCTTGAACTTTCGGCAAAAGTATTCAAAATCATTATGCCGGGTTTTATCGGCATGTGCGCCACATATATTTTCGGTGCACTGCTCACTGCCAACGGCAACCTGCGCACACTAATCATCATTGCTGCAGTAGGGGTTGTTGTAAGCCTGGTATTGAACTTTTTATTAATTCCACAGCTTGGTGCGAGAGGTTCGGCCATTGCAAATCTTTCAGCACAGATGGTTACGGCATTTATGCAGGTTTATGCTGCAACAAGGGTATTTGGGTTTAAAGCAAATTACAGACTAATATTTAGAATTCTGCTATTTACAATTACTGCGATAATACTTGCATGGTTAACAAAAAAAACCGGTTTGTTGTGGTTTTACCAGCTTGCCATTTTTAGTTTTGCATCAGTAATTGTTGCTTTCATTCTTAAAATATTCAACTTAAAAAACGTTACACAGGTAATGAGAATTGGCGATAAAATAGCCTAATCCGGATGATTCATAGAAATGTTTAATAAAATTTTCAATTATTGTTGATAAGTAACAGCATTACAGTTACACGAAAATTATTAATATTATGTGTTTTCATTTAAAATACTCAAAAGGTTTGACCGGCCCCATCTTGCTCTTTTTTGATAACCAACCGGGCTTTTTTTTTGAATTTATTGATGAAGCCATGCAACTTTTTGATGAATTTTTAGTCTATATATATAAATTGACATAATTTCGTAAATATGAAACTAATACGACTGATATATATAATTCTTCCATTAGCACTGGCATTTACCTGTGAGCAAAAAGAAGACAAACTCATTTCTGATGTTGAAAATAAAATCACAGGCGAATGGGTCTGGGTTAAATCTACCTATTTCAATACCAATTCGGGATTGCCGTTTGTTTTATCGCCAGATTCTGTAGGTTATACCGTAAGGCAGCTTTTTTCAACTGACGGCACTTATCTGCAGTTTAAAAATGATATCGTTGAATCTTCTGGCATTTTCTGGCTCGAAACCATATCTCTTATTGATAAAACTGAAACAGAGATCAGGCTTTTCTCGCAAAAAGAAGATTTCGTTAACTATGTAAAATTAAGCATTACCGGAGACTCCCTTATTCTCGATAATATACTCGGAGACGGTACCCTGAAGCTTTTCAGAAGGATTGCGGAGGAATAGTATACTTTAATATTGATTACAAAAAACCAATCCGGGCAAAAATAACTCTATTAGTTGTCTTGCCCGGATACTTTTTTTTATTCCCACAAATTTGAAATCCTCTATAAAAAGAAGATTTTGGATGATGAAAAAAAGTACCTCAGACTATATCTTCCAAGGTACTTTACTTTAACTTGTTGTTTTAGACAGCAATAAGCAAACCCACCTCTAATACCTGTAATGATCGGGCTTATAAGGGCCTTCAACAGGTACCCCGATATAATCTGCCTGTTCCCGGGTAAGCGTTGTAAGCTTCACACCCAATTGGCCAAGGTGAAATCTTGCTACTTCCTCGTCAAGCTTTTTTGATAAACGGTACACCCCGATTTCGTAATTATTTATCCATAAGTCGAGTTGGGCCAATACCTGATTCGAAAACGAGTTGCTCATTACAAAAGAGGGGTGTCCGGTAGCACATCCCAGGTTAACAAGGCGGCCTTCTGCCAACAGGTAAAGGGCATGTCCGTCGGGAAAAATATATTTATCAACCTGTGGCTTGATGTTCACATGGTTTATTCCGGGGTATTCAGTTAATTTATCAACCTGTATTTCATTGTCGAAATGGCCTATGTTGCAGACAATAGCCTGGTCTTTCATCTTTGCCATATGTTCGATGGTTATCACATCCATGTTGCCTGTGGCTGTAACAAAAATGTTAGCCTCTTTCAACGCTTCTTCAATGGTGGTAACTTCAAAACCCTCCATGGCAGCCTGCAGCGCGCATATAGGGTCAATCTCGGTAATAAGCACCCTGGCGCCAAAACCCCGCATTGACTGGGCACAGCCTTTGCCTACGTCGCCATATCCAAGCACTGCAACCACTTTACCGGCAACCATTACATCGGTAGCCCTTTTTATACCGTCTGCCAATGATTCGCGGCAACCATAAAGGTTATCAAATTTTGATTTGGTAACAGAGTCGTTGACGTTGATGGCAGGAACAAGCAATTCACCCCTCTCCTGCATCTGGTATAACCGGTGTACCCCTGTGGTTGTCTCTTCAGAAACACCTTTCCATTCTTTAACAAACCGGTGCCATTTGCCATTATCTTCTTTAAGAATTCTCTTCAGGAGGTTTAAAATCACACCCTCTTCTTTATTCGAAGGTTTTTTGTCAAGCACAGAAGGGTCATTTTCGGCTTTATACCCGAGATGTAACAGAAGCGTTGCATCACCACCATCGTCAACAATAAGGTTGGGGCCTTTGCCATCTTCGAAAGTTAATGCCTGGTCGGTGCACCACCAGTACTCTTCAAGTGTTTCGCCCTTCCAGGCAAAAACAGGTATTCCTGCGGCTGCAATAGCTGCGGCTGCATGGTCCTGAGTAGAAAATATATTGCAACTGGCCCATCTTACATTGGCGCCTAATGCAGCGAGTGTCTCAATGAGCACAGCAGTCTGCACCGTCATATGTAAAGATCCCGCAATTCTGGCACCGGCAAGTGGCTTTTGGCCAGCATATTTTTTTCTGATAGCCATAAGTCCCGGCATCTCTTTTTCTGCTATTTCAATCTCTTTTCTTCCGTAGTCTGCCAGTAAAATATCCTTTATCTTGTATGGCAGCGTCTCAATATTGGTCTCTGTTTTCATTATTACTTTTTTCTTTTAAAAATAGACTACGAAGATAGCCAAATAGAAGAAATATCTTTTATAATTCAAAATGATTTTAAACTAAAGATTATGTTTTTCAAATACCAGCAAAGATGATTTTTCATCCGTTTCGAGCTGCAACTTAAGTTCACCGGCATTTAGAAATTTCCTCTCATCACGAAGTTTTTCCACAAACAATATCTTTACATCTTTACCATATATGTTTTGAGAAAAGTTAAAAATATGCATCTCAATGGTAAGCCTGTGAACCTGCTGAGTTAAAGTCGGACGGTAACCAATATTCAGCATGCCTTTGTATAAACTTCCTTCGATTTCGATAAGAGCTGCATAAACCCCTTTTGCAGGTACAAGTTTATTTTCACCTTTAGTTTGAATATTTGCTGTCGGGAAACCAAGTTGCCGTCCAAGTTTCTTACCTTCCACAACCTTCCCCTCGAGCGGATATTTATATCCAAGTAACCTGTTGGCAATATGAATATTTCCATTCGATATAAGATTGCGTATTTCTGACGAACTCACAGCATACCCTTCCTCAACAATCTGGTTAAGCCTTTCTACAGAATACCCAAATTTTGCAGACCGCTCTTGCAACTGCTCAAACCCGCCTTTTCTACCCTTTCCAAACCGGTGGTTAAAACCTATTACAATATGTGCTGCTTTTATTGCATGAACAAAATAGTCTTCAATAAACTTTTCGTAGGGTATTGCTGCAAAGCTGAGATCAAAAGGGAAAATAACCAGATGGTCAACACCTTCTTTTTCAATTAATTTAATCTTTTCATCAAGGGTTGACAACAACTGCACCTTACCGGTACTATCTCCCAATACAAGTCTTGGATGCGGCCAAAGCGTAAGTACCACGGTTTCTCCCGATATCTGTTGCGAAACATCTTTTATCCGTTTTAACAATTGCTGGTGGCCAAGGTGCACCCCGTCGAAAATACCAATGGTGACTACAGGATTGACGGCTTTGAAGCTTTCAGTTCCGTTGTATATTTTCAAAATAATCCAGATTCATTTAACCGGCAAAGTTATTATATTTCGTCAATAATTATATCTCGACGGCAAATTGAGAAATAATGATTACTGCAAAGAGATTCTCAAATTATTTCCATAAATTTATTCTTTTCAAAAATACAAATAATGATTGACCTTGAACCAAAAATAGTCCGTAACGACCCCTGGTTAAAACCTTTTGCCGAAATAATCAGGGGCAGGTATCTGCGGGCACTTAAGAAAGAGAATGAACTTATTTTAAATTCCGGCACTCTATCTGGTTTTGCCACAGGGCATCTCTATTTTGGGCTGCATTTTACCGGCACTAGCTGGATTATAAGAGAATGGGCCCCAAACGCGAGCAGTATTTACCTTGTAGGTGAATTCAACAACTGGCAGAAGAATGAAGATTTCAGGCTGACAAAAAAGCAGTTCGGCCAATGGGAAATTTCGCTCCCAGCCGAAGCATTGAAGCATAAGCAGTTATACAAATTTTTAATAAATTGGGAAGGAGGACAGGGTTACCGGTTGCCTTCTTACGCGAGAAGAGTTGTACAGCATGAAAACACCAAAGTATTTGATGCGCAGGTATGGCAACCCGATGAACCCTACAAATGGAAAAATCAAAACCCGGAAATAAAAGATTTCTCCCCTCTGATATATGAAGCACATGTGGGGATGGCCAATGAAGAAGAAAGCATCGGATCGTTCAACGAGTTTACAGAAAAAATACTCCCCCGTATTGCCAATCTCGGTTACAACACCATTCAGCTAATGGCCGTTCAGGAACATCCTTACTACGGCTCATTCGGTTATCATGTATCAAACTTTTTTGCGGTATCATCAAGGTTCGGGACGCCCGAAGACCTTAAGAACCTTGTAGACACAGCCCATGCGATGGGATTGAAGGTTATCATGGACCTGGTTCATTCCCATTCGGTTAAGAACGAGATGGAAGGTCTTGGACGATTTGACGGCACCCCTGACCTTTATTTTCATTCCGGAACCCGAAGGGAGCACGTTGCCTGGGATTCACTTTGTTTCGATTATGGCAGAAATGAAGTGCTTCATTTTTTACTCTCCAACTGCAAATTCTGGCTGGAGGAATATCGCTTTGACGGTTTCAGGTTTGATGGAATAACCAGTATGCTTTACTTCGATCATGGTTTGTCTAAAAATTTCACCAATTATGAGATGTACTACGATGGTAATCAGGACGAAGATGCTATCAACTATTTTGTGCTGGCAAACAAACTGATACATGAAATAAGCCCTTACGCGATTACCGTAGCCGAAGAAATGAGCGGCATGCCCGGCCTTGCAGAGCCAATTGAAAGCGGAGGGTATGGCTTCGATTACAGGCTTGCAATGGGAATTCCTGATTACTGGATAAAAATCATCAAAGAAGTTGCAGATGAGAACTGGAATGTTACCGAATTGTACTACGAACTTACCAGTAAGCGAAAAGATGAAAAAACCATTGCTTATGCCGAATCGCACGACCAGGCGCTGGTAGGCGATAAGACGATTATTTTCAGGCTGATGGACAAGGAAATGTACTGGTCAATGGACAAGCAATCACAGAATCTAATCGTTGACCGCGGCATGGCACTGCACAAAATAATAAGACTGGCAACAATTGCCACCTCGGGTGGAGGTTACCTGAACTTTATGGGAAATGAATTTGGGCACCCCGAATGGATAGATTTCCCGAGAGAAGGCAATAACTGGTCGTATAAATATGCACGCAGGCAGTGGAGCCTTACAGATAATAAAGACCTGAAATATCATTTTCTGGCCGATTTTGACAAGGCCATGATAGAACTGGTAAAAAACAAAAATCTACTCAAACAGAACAATTGCAGGTTGATATTAGACAACCGTGGCGATCAGATACTGGCCTTTGAGCGTCAAACTCTTATTTTCGTTTTTAACTTTAATCCTGACAGGTCATTCACCGATTATGGGATAAGTGCCGGGGCTGGCAAATTCAAAATATTACTAAATACAGACTCCCCGCAATTCGGTGGATTTGGGCGCATAGATGAAACAGTAACCCATTTTGCCATAAAAACAGGAAAACTGTCTTCGCCTGAGTACCTGAAGTTATACCTGCCTAACCGTACAGCTATAGTACTTCAAAAACTTCCATCACGTTCGGTATATGACCTATAACCGCTGAATGATTATATCCAGCGGGTTAGTGGAATATCCTGTCTGTAGGCCAGAAGCGGATTTTTGGGAAAAATTCTGATGCCATAAGTAAATGTACCAGGCTGGTTTACCGCAACTTTAAGCTTATAAAACGCTCTGTCTACCTCATAATTTTCAAGTGTAAATTCATAGGCAGAAATAAGCCTCTCTGAATTTTCAGTAATAACAAGCTCTACACCTACATGTTGAGGAGAGACCTCATTCAGGTCAAGAACTACTTCACCTTCGTATATTTCTCCAACCTGATATTCATCAAGACCCTGGTTGAAAACGCTTTTTTCAAGCACCTCGATGTTGCTCCAGGCATGAATAATTCTTTTCTTCCATGATGAAATCTCTTTAATCTTTTCATAATCATCTTTAAAAAGATCGATAGTACGCCTGTGCATTTTGTTATAATACCTCTCAAGGTAATCGCTCATCATACGTCTGGTGGTAAACTTTGGGGCCACTTTTGCAATGGAGTTCTTGATAAATTTAACCCACTCTGTCGATACCCCTGTTTTGTTACGGTTGAAAAATGCAGGAATAATCTCCTGTTCAAAAATTGTATAGATAATTTCTGAATCGAGGTCGTCCTGAAAACTATGGTCTTCGTATGTACGCTCGTTGGTAAGTGCCCATCCCGCATCGGGTTGATATCCTTCGACCCACCAGCCGTCGAGTACGCTAAAATGCAATGTTCCGTTCATTACTGCCTTTTCTCCGCTTGTGCCCGAAGCTTCAAGCGGCCTGGTAGGAGTATTCAGCCAGACATCGGCACCCTGCAAAAGAATTTTGGCCAGTCCAATATCATAATTCTGAAGGAACAGAATTCTACCCAAAAACTCCGGACGTTTGGAGATATCCACGATCATCTTTATCAAATCCTGTCCTGCTTTATCATTAGGGTGTGCCTTACCGGCAAAGATAAACTGAACCGGCTTATCAGGAATATTCACTATTTTGGCCAACCTTTCGAGGTTTCTGAACAACAGATGCGCCCTTTTATATGTGGCAAACCGTCGTGCAAACACAATAGTGAGTGCCCTGTCGGACAACCTGTTGTTAATGGCTATAATCTGTTTCGGGTCTTCGTGCCGTTTGATCCAGTTATTCTTAAACCTATCTTTAACATTGTAAATAAGCTTGCTCCGCAATTCTTGTTTTGCTTCCCATATCTCGTTGTCGGGAACATCATAGATTTTCTGCCAGTGCTGCTCGTTGATAAGATCATCAAGATAATGGCTTCCAAAATATTTATTATAAATGGCTTTCCATATTTTTGCTGTCCAGGTCGAAAAGTGAACACCATTGGTAACGTATCCGATATGAAGTTCTTCGGGCAGGTAACCCGGCCACAGCCTTGAAAATATTTCACGGGTAACTTGCCCATGCAACATACTAACCCCGTTAATTTCCTGGGCCAGATGTGCTGCTAAATGGCTCATATTGAATTTTTCGTTCCATTTATTCGGGTTTGACCTTCCCAGCGCCATCAATTCATCCCATGAGATTTTTAACCTCGCGGGATAGTGGCCTATATATTTGCGCATAAGGTCTTCTTCGAATTCATCATGACCTGCGGGAACCGGGGTGTGGGTGGTAAACAGGGTTGAAGTCCTGACTATTTCTTTGGCTTCTGCAAATGAAAGCCTTTGTTGCAGCATGTATTTCCTGATTCTTTCAAATCCGATGAATGCGCTATGGCCTTCATTGCTGTGGAACAGGTCGGGTACAATACCCAATACATCAAGCACCCTTATTCCTCCAATACCAAGAACCAACTCCTGCTTCAGCCTGTTTTCGTTATAGCCCCCATATAAGTTGTGTGAAATCATCCTGTCTTCCTGGCTGTTTGCGTCAAAATCGGTGTCAAGCAGAAGTACCTTTACCCTGCCTACATCAACCTGCCATATTCTTGCATGCACTGCCCTACCGGGTAACATCACATTAACAGACATAATTTGATGGTTTTCATCGCGGACAGGCTTCAACGGCAGTTTAGAAAAATGTTGAAAATCATAGACTGCCTGTTGTTCACCCTTAGTGGTTAAAACCTGACTGAAATAACCATATCTGTAAAGAAACCCTATGCCAATGATATCCACTTTCATGTCGCTGGCTTCTTTCAGGAAGTCCCCTGCAAGAATACCCAGACCGCCAGAATATGTTTTAAGCGAATCGTGAAATCCGTATTCCATGCTGAAATAGGCAATTTTCGGGCTTTTTCCTTCAGATTTATCCGAAATATAGGTAACAAACCGGTTGTAAACACTTTTTATTTTGTCAACATACTCTTTGTCCCTGCTAAGGCTGATCAGCCTGTCATATGGTACCTGTTCAAAAAGTACGGCTGGGTTATGTTCACAAGCCTCCCACAATTCGGGATCGATGGTCTCATATAATTCCTGGGCTTCATCATCCCATGACCACCAAAGATTCTGAGAGAGTTCATTAAGGTATTTCAGGTTTTCAGGAAGCTTTGATTTTACGATTATTTTTTTCCAGATTGGTTCGTTACTTTGAATAAAGACTTCTTCACGTACCTGTTCTACCTGCTTTTCTTCAATCTCAACAAATCTGTCAGACCTTTCGGCGGCTTTTTTAAGTGCTTTGGAATAGGCTTCAAAATAAATACTGGCCAGGGTTTTCCAAAGGGCAGTCCGTGAAAGGGTATGGGCATTTTCCCTAGCATTTAGAATTGATGCAGAATCAAAGTCGGAATATTTTTGAATAATCTGAACTATGTTCTTTATAACCTCTTCGTCGTTGTCATCGGTTCGTTCTATAACCGAAATCCCCTGGCAACCTTCGGCACATTCTATTTTAGCCCATGCACCAAATCCGGCAAGCGAAGTAGTTACAGTAGGAACCGAAAAAGCAAGGCTTTCAAGCGGAGTATATCCCCATGGTTCGTAATATGAGGGGAATATTGTAAGGTCCATACCTATAAGCACATCGTAATAGACCATATCAAAAATACCGTCTTTCCCATTAAGATAAGAAGGGACAAAGATAATTTTTACAGGATTGTCTTTTTCATTAATCAACCCTGCCATTTTTATCCGGTTGAGAATAGGATCCCATTCCGGGTCGTGAAGGTTATGGGTTAAAAACCTCGAACCGGAGAGTAGTTCGCCCTCTCCATTCATCTTGGCAAGAAGGTCTTTCCGGGCCCCGTAATGATTGGCCGGAATAAGCAAAAAAGCAATGATCTCAGAACCTTTTTTACCAGATTTGTTTAACTCACCAAGCGCGTCAATAAAGAGGTCTATGCCTTTGTTTTTAAATTCATACCTGCCACTTGTGGCAATAAAGAAAGCATTTTCATCAATATGTTCGCCAAGGAGGTTACCTGCAACCTGCATCAGCTTTTTACGGGCAGCTTCTCTTTTTTCCTTAAATTCTTCTTCTTTGGGAACAAATGTATCTTCAAATCCGTTGGGTGTTACCACATCAACACTTCGCTTTAAAAATTGAGTACATTCACGGGCTGTAATTTCACTCACTGTGGTGAAAGCATCTGAATTCTGGGCTGAGAGCTTCTCAAGCGACTGTTTTGATACAAGGTTAAATTCTTTGGCAACTTCATCCTCATTATAGTTTTCAAGATTTTTATATAATTGCCTGTTGTTTCCTGCAAGGCATCTTCCTAATACCGTGGCATGGGTGGTAAAAACATTTGCAACCTGCGGAAGCTTGCTCTTAAGATATAGAACCCCGGCGCCGGTCATCCACTCATGAAATTGGGCCACGACCCTATCTGATGAAGTAAGGTTAAATTTAACAAAGCTTTCAATCACTTTACCTGCGGTATAACCAAAAAGAGCCGGTTCCATATAATCCCACTGCCCGGAGAGGGAATCGAGTTTATATGTTTCCCAGAGTTCAGAAAATATCTTATCTTTCTGGTTGATCATATTAGAAAAATCAATGAGAATGGCAATAGGGTGACTGTTAATGCTCCACCTGCCGATTTTTATTCTCAGGCCTTCTGTGGCAATATGCGATCTCCATGAAGCGAACAACTGCGCATCTTCAACAAACTCCGGGTTTCCTGTTTCATCGTGAATAACATCGGGGCCAATCACAATATAATTATTCTGATATTCCTTAACCAGTGTTGATGCTTTTGTTGCAACCACGGTGTGAATACCGCCAACTTTATTGCAAACTTCCCAACTGACTTCAAAAATATAATTCGGTTTGGTCATAGTTTTGCTCATGCCTCTCTAATTTACAAATTATCAATAAAATTTATTCCTGAATTCGGTTAGCTAAAACCGTCTTGCTATTTTTTGCGGGTTGCCGGTTTTCTCTTCTTAGCTGCACCTGTACTTGTTTTCTTATTTTCTGTTGATGTTTTCTTAACATCTTTTTTTGTATTTTTTTTAACGTTCGTTTCGGCTGTTTTTTTATCTTTTCCTCCCGGCACTGGCTTCCTGACATTTTTAGTCATTTTTGCCATAGTGGCACTAGAAGTATCCTTTTTCTCTTCTTCACCTGCTTTCTGCAATCGTTTAATCTCAGCTTCATACATTTCAATAAGCCTGTTTTTTTCTTCAACTGTCTGGTGGAGGTTTGCCATTTGCAGGTCTTTATCTGTTTCGGGCACCGCCGTATATAACCTGATTGTAAAATCGCTGAGGATGTTCATGTAATTGATATAAGCATCGTATGGTGACTCATAAGGATTAAAATACGCGTGTACTTCACCGTCGGAGAAAAACTTGGTAGACATATAATAGAAGTGATCGCTGGCCTGCAAATATTTCCAGTCTTTCAGTATTTTAGGATCGGTACAGCGGTTTACCCTTTCGGTAAGGGCATAAAGTTTATAAAATGCATCTTCCTGAAGTTCATTCCCAATCCATGCCGTAAGGTCACGTTCTTCATCAGCCCATGATATAGGATGAATAACATTAACTGCTGCAACAGGCTGAAAAGCTTCTGCAACTTCACCGGGTGTACTGAACGTAAAATCTGATTTTTTAAAAACCCTTCCGGGTAATGCTTTTAGAAACTCGAAAATTCCCGTATCCATCCATTGGTGTTCTCCGAAAGTTTCGTAATCCATAAAGAGATTTACCACCTCTTCTTTTTTATCAAGGTTGGTAAGCCATTTTACATATTTTTCAGCAGTAAGCGGATATTCAGACCATCCGCGGTTTGAGAACCTGAAGGCTATATCGTCGCTTAGTTTAAAATTTTTAAGCAGCACTTTTAAACGGGGATTAATAGCATTATAATAAACATAATTCGGGCTTTTCCATCCAAGAATGTGCTTGGCACCTTCGGTAAGCATGGCTTTGAACCCCATTTCAGAAACCATAGCTCCTATATCATCTGAATAAATAAGCTCGGTATTTCTGAAAACTGCGGGTTCCTGTCCAAAATAATTCTTTATTCGCTGCATTTGCTCCTTTACCTGTTTTTCAAATTCTGAAGTATCTTTAAGCGAAACCAGCGAGTGCGAGTATGTTTCGGCCAGGAATTCAACACAACCCGTTTTGGCAAGTTTTTTAAAGCTTTCAAGTACCTCGGGTGCATAAAGTTCAAACTGGTCTAGCGCCAAACCGGTAATTGAAAATGCAACTTTGAAACGACATCCATATTCCTTAATTATCTGGAGTAAAATATTGTTGGTTGGCAGATAACAATTATCAGCCACTTTTCTCATGATGGATTCATTCAGGTAATCGTCGTAATAATAATGTTCGTTGCCAATATCAAAAAACCGGTATCTTCTGAACCGAAACGGTTGGTGTACCTGAAAATAAATACAGATGGTTCTCATTGTATCGGGTGTTGTTGTAGTTTATAATACAGATTGATATAATTCTTTTACTCTTAATGCCGTATTTTCCCATTTCAATTTATCTACTTCATCTTTAGCGTATTTGTTAAACATTTTGGGCAGTCCATCATAATTTAATATGGCATAAATGGCATCTGCCATCGCGTGAATATCCCAAAAATCTACCTTAATAGCATGTTTAAGAATTTCTGCCACACCCGATTGCCGGGAAATTATAACCGGCACATTCGATTGCAGGGCTTCAAGCGGCGATATTCCAAAAGGTTCAGAAATTGAAGGCATTACATATACATCGCTTAGGTCGAACATGGTATAAACATCGTTACCCTGGAGAAACCCGGTAAAATGAAATTTATCGCCTATTCTCAGGGCTGCCACCCGTGCAATCATTCTGTTAAGCATATCACCACTGCCTGCCATTACAAATCTCACCTTGTCCATCTTTCTTAAAACCTGGTAAGCAGCTTCAATAAAATATTCAGGGCCTTTTTGAAGTGTTACCCTTCCGAGAAATGTAACGATTTTATCTGAAATCCCGCTCTCGTATTTAACCCTTTGCCGGTTAACCAATGGTTCAACAGCATTATATACTGTTATAACTTTGTCGGGGCTTATTCCATACTTCTCAATAACTATATTTCGAGTAAGATTACTAACTGTAATAATTTTGTCGGCCACCTCCATCCCTCGTTTCTCTATTTCATATACAGCAGGATTAACATTGCCTCCGCTACGGTCAAAATCGGTGGCATGTACATGAATGACAAGTGGTTTACCTGAGACAAATTTAGCTGCAATTCCGGCAGGATACGTAAGCCAGTCATGTGCATGGATTACATCAAAATCATAATTTACACCAATTATTGATGCCACAGCAGAATAGTTGGCAATTTCCTGAAAAAGGTTACTTCCATAACCGCCTGAAAAACTCAGTTTGCCCGAAAAAAGGGTATTGATCAGGGTTTTGTGTTTTTTTTGGGATAGGTTCACAAGCCTTTCATACTCTTCAGGTGATGTATAAGGAATGAGCTGTGATCCTACTTCGATGTAACTAATATTTTTGAAAAAACCTTTGTAATCTACCACCCGATTACTAACAACCACCTCACCGGCATCAATAATCTTTAATTTCGACTGGTCTTCGTCACCATATGCCTTCGGCACAACGAATAATATCTCTACCCCGCCAATACTGTGTAAACCCTTAGTAAGTCCAAAGCTTGCTGTACCTAAGCCACCAGAGATATGTGGCGGAAACTCCCATCCGAACATCAGAACTCTCATACTTTAAGGCATGTACTATAATCGGTTAAACATTAAGATTTTCATTTGTTTTCATAGTTTCTGTCTGTTCGATCATCCTGAGCAAAGCGCCAACGCTCCAGGCCTGTGATATTGCACCTCTTGGGCAGTGTGGCGGATCACCGTCATATATTTCTGAAATGGTGCCGATACCGTGTTCGAACATAGCAGGCTCAAAACCATCAATTAATTTCTTAATAAATGCCACACCTGAAGCTTTATGAATGTTAAGATATCCTTCACTAAAGTGTTCGAGTAACCATGGCCACACAGTACCCTGATGATATGCCGTGTCTCTCTTCTCCTGGTTTCCCTGGTAAATACCTATGTAGTTTTCGTCTGTCGGGGCAAGGGTTCGCAGGCCACGCGGGGTAAGCAAACACTTTTCCACCGTTTTTATAACCGCAAGTTTCATCTGGTTGTCAATAGGGGTATATTCAAGCGAGGTGGCAATCACCTGATTTGGCCGTATAGACCAGTCTTTTTTATCATTAAAAACTACATCGGCAAGATACCCTTTGACGGGGTCCCAGAAGCTATTAATAAAGGAATTTTTCACGAGATCGGGCAAGTGCTGCCATTGTCGGATAAATGCATCATCTTTTACCCTTTTGGCAAGCTCAAGGGTAAAAAGAATGGCATTGTACCAAAGCGCATTTATCTCAACCGGATTTCCAATTCTTGGTGTGACAGGTTTGCCGTTAACAACGGCATCCATCCATGTGAGCGCCTTTCCGTTTTCTCCGGCAAAAATCAGCCCGTTCTCCTGCATCTTGATGTTAAATGCTGTTCCGTCGCGGTAAGCCTCAAGAATTGACCTCATGGCTTTACCATAATTTTTCCAGATAGATGAATAAGTACGTACAACCCTCGTATATTGCTGAACAGCCCAGAAATACCAGAGAGGGGCATCAACCGAATTGAAAGCAGGAGAATCGCTGGCTCCCATATTAGGAAACAGTCCGTTTTTAAGCTTTAAAGTCATCGTGTCGAGCACTTCTTTGCATGTTTTCACATCTCCGATTGCAAGTGTAAGTCCGGGCAGTGAAATAAATGTATCTCTGCCCCATGTTCCAAACCAATGAAAACCTGCAATAATTTCGGTTTTCTTGTCTTTCCTTACAATTAACTGCTGGGCAGCGTTAATCAAACAGTTTTTGAAGTTATTGCGCGGAATACGTTTTGCAGTTTCAGCAGTAAATTTTCGGTTTAGTGTTTCAGGATTGTCAACTTCGATGGTAGAAGCAGAAAAAATTAATACTTCACCCTTTTTAACAGGCATCTCAAAATAGCCAGGAACGAATAAATCTTCTTTATAATCATATCCCCTGTTGAGTTCTTCAATATATTCAATGTTATAATACCAATCGGGACTGGTAATAAACTCAGCATGTTTCGAAAACTGCATATGCAGAAAAGGATAGCCATCGTAAAGTTTAGATTTAACACCATTTGGAATAAACCTGACTTTGCTGTTGGCATGCATATTGGTCTTGCTTAATTGGTGTAAATTTCTGAAAGCAAGAAATGGCCTGAACCTTAATTTGGTATGTCTGTCGGCTTCTTCTATGATATACCTAATAAGTATTTGCTGCTCTTTTTCTACAAGAAGCCTCTCTTTGGTAAGTGTAACATTTCCTACCATAAATTTAAATTTTGGAACAGGTTCAGCCTGAAAATCACGGATATATTTATGGCCTTTCGGATAATAATTATCCCCTTCATACTTATGTATTCCCAGATTGAACTCACTGCCATGTTCCACGATGGTTTCATCAAGTGTTGATAACAAAACGTGCCTGTCTCCATCAAGATGCTCCATCGGACAGACCAGTAAACCATGATACTTTCTGGTATTGCAACCAACGAGTGTAGTACTTGCAAAAGAACCGGCACGGTTACTCCTAATTATCTCTTTATTAAGCGAATATTCGAGATTAATCAGTTGTGCTTTATCAAATTCCAGGTAACTCATATTTAACTGTATTTTATACTAACAAGTTATTAAATAATTAGACAAATTCCTTTAATTTAGTTTTAAATATTTTTTAATTCCGTCAATTAAGAAAAATTCTAATATTAACCAGCTTATCCACAGCCGTTAAAAACTTCCTGCAATTCTAACAATCACCGATGTAATTAAAAAAAGGTACCATATTTAACTGTACCTATAAATTCTGCACAAAGATAATTATAATTCAAATTATTTTTAACTGCTGTCAAATGTAAACACACCGTGTAAAAATTTGTTCAGGAAAGAAATAAGAAGTGTATGATTTAGTAAATTACATACTTACCAGATGGCGGTTTGCTCGTGTTTTTAGTAAAACCTCTCACAAAATCCGTTTTCAATAAAACAAAAAACCCTTGAAAATTCAAGGGTTTTAGTAGCGGGGACAGGACTTGAACCTGTGACCTTTGGGTTATGAGCCCAACGAGCTACCAACTGCTCCACCCCGCAATATGTCTTTGTTAAGAACCTTCTTTACTTTACTTGATCATGTATCCACCTCTGGCGAATATAAACCCAACGAGCTATCCCGATAATTCGGGACTCCACCCCGCATGTCTTTTTTAAGAATTTGGTTTTACCCTCATTTTTGGGTGAGCAAAGGTAGTGCATCTTTTTCTAACTACAAAATAATTATTCACTTTTCATGTTCAGAAATTTGAATCCCATTTACTTTAAATCTTTTATCTTTGTAAAAAAATAAAAATGGCTGATAAGAAAAATAAAAAATCATTCCTGGAGAAATTTAAACACAAATACAGATTGTCAATTTACAGGGATGAAACTTATGAAGAGGTTTTAAATCTGAGGCTGTCGAAATTAAATGTTTTTGCACTTGTAGGCAGCATCATCATACTGTTTCTTGCAATTGTTATTTCAATTATAGCCTATACACCTGTCAGGGAATTTATTCCGGGATATCCCGATGAAAATACCATCATCAATATACAGAAGAACAATAGCTTACTTGATTCTCTTGAAGCTGAAATGACGAAGAGGGACCGGTATTTTGAAAATATCCGCAGGATTATTTCGGGCGAAGAGCCGGAAAATCATGATAATTATGCTGACACAAATATAAAACCTAAAAACATCGAATTCCGAAAATCTGCAGATGATTCCATCCTGCGACAAATGATTGCCCAGGAAGAACAATTCAACATTTTACATGGCGCTTCAAAAAGAGCATCCTCTTCTATTTCCACTACTCATTTCTTTTCACCGATCAAGGGACTTGTTACGAACACATTTAACACTACGAACAACCACTATGGAATAGATGTGGTGGCTGAACCAGATGCAATTGTTAAAGCCACCCTGCAGGGTACCGTCATCATGTCGACATGGACACTTGAAACAGGATGGGTAATTCAGATACAGCATGACAACAACCTCTTATCGGTGTACAAGCACAATGCCGAATTGCTTAAACGACAGGGAGACTTTGTAAAAGCAGGCGATCCAATTGCCATTATTGGCAATTCTGGTGAGCTTACCACCGGCCCTCATCTTCATTTTGAACTCTGGCATAACATGACCCCGATCAACCCGCTTGACTATATTGTATTTTAAGCTTTTTGTTCTTCAGACAAAATAATGAAAAAACGCATAGCAGTTTTAGGATCTACAGGTTCAATCGGAACGCAGGCGCTCGAAGTTATAAATAATAATCATGAATCGTTTGAACTTGTAGCTGTTACAGCCGGCCAAAACGCAGATCTGCTTATTGAACAGGCATTAAGGTTTTCTCCCAGGTTTGTGGTTATTGGCAATGAAAAAAAATACGGGTACGTACGCGATGCTCTTGCTCATCTTCCGGTAAAAGTCGCAGCAGGCTCCGATGCTATTGTTACGATTGCCGGGAACAAAGACATTGACACAGTGCTTACAGCAATGGTAGGTTATTCGGGTCTTTTGCCTACCGTTGAAGCAATAAAATCGGGCAAAAATATTGCATTGGCAAATAAAGAGACCCTGGTGGTGGCAGGTGAATACATTAAAAGAATTGCAGCCGAAAACAATGTTCAAATCTTACCTGTTGATTCGGAACACTCTGCAATATTTCAGTGCCTTGTTGGTGAACCTGCAGAAAGCATCGAAAAAATCTATCTTACTGCATCCGGTGGCCCATTCAGAGGTAAAACCAGGGAAGAATTAGAACATGTTACCAAAAAAGAGGCACTGCTGCACCCCAACTGGTGCATGGGCAACAAGATTACGATTGATTCTGCATCGCTTATGAACAAAGGGCTTGAGGTTATTGAAGCAAAATGGCTGTTCGATCTTTCGCCCGATCGTATAGATGTAATTATACACCCCCAGTCTATTATTCATTCTATCGTACAATTTTCTGATGGTTCGATGAAGGCTCAGATGGGACTTCCCGATATGAGGCTGCCGATTCAATATGCATTGGGTTTCCCAAAAAGGTTGCAATCTGACTTCCCAAGGTTCAATTTTACCGATTACCCTTCACTTACGTTCCAAAAGCCCGACACTTCGGCCTTTAGAAATCTGGCACTGGCTTTCGAAGCGCTCAGGAAGGGCGGCAATATGCCCTGTGTACTGAATGCTGCCAATGAAATCGTAGTCGAAGCATTTCTTCAGGATAAAGTAAAATTTCTTCAAATGCCCTCAATAATAGAGAAAGTAATGAATAAAATCTCTTTCGTCCCTAAACCCACGCTCGACGACTATTGCTCGTCCGATAGCGAATCCAGGGAAGTAACCCTCGAACTAATTGCCAACAAAACTGTTTTTTAATGATTATTTATAGATGAAATTGAATTATCATCTTATTTTTGCAGGAGTTTCAAACAATTATATATTATTTAAATGGGTGTAATTATTCAAATCGGCCAGTTATTGCTGAGTTTATCTATCCTGGTCATTCTTCATGAATTGGGACATTTTATATTTGCAAGGATATTTAAAACGCGTGTTGAAAAATTTTACCTTTTTTTCGACCCCTGGTTCTCGCTTTTCAAACTTAAAAAAGGAGATACCGAATACGGTATCGGGTGGTTGCCATTTGGAGGTTATGTAAAAATATCGGGTATGCTGGACGAGTCAATGGATAAGGAGCAACTTAAAAAACCGCCCCAACCATATGAATTTCGATCAAAACCTTCATGGCAAAGACTATTGATCATGCTTGGAGGTGTTACGGTAAACCTCGTTCTGGGCATCATTATATATGCTTTTGTATTGTACACCTGGGGCGAAAAATATCTTCCCAACCAAAACCTTACAGATGGGATATGGTGTACCGACACACTCATTACCAACCTCGGGTTACAAAACGGCGATAAGGTTATTTCTATAAACGGCAATGAGCCGAGGCGTTTTTCTGATATTATTCCTGAAATCGTTTTTGGAGGTACTGTAATGGTTGAAAGGAACGGAGAAATAAAAGAAATTCGCATACCTGAAGATTTCATCGGGAACCTGGTTAACAAAAGAAAATCTTTACTACTCTACCCAAGGGTACCTTTTATTATCGTTGAAGTTCCCGACACATCTATTAATGCTAATACAAAATTCAAACCGCTTGACAGGGTAATCTCCATTAATAACCATCAATTTAAGTATTACGATCAGTTTAAGACAATTGCCGACACATTAAAGGGACAAGAGATACAGATTGGAGTTCTCAGAAACAATGACACCCTTCTTTTATCAGGGAGACTCGATAATGAAGGACTGTTGGGTGTAACTGTGACTTTTCCCGATTATGATGAGATGGAAAAACTTGGAATCTACGATTTTGAAGTAAGAAAATTCACATTTTTAGAATCTATACCCGCTGGCCTAAGCATGGCCAAAGAAAAACTTGGTTTTTACATCAAACAGTTCAAGCTTATCTTTAATTTTAAAACCGGTGCATACAAAGGTCTCGGAGGATTCGGTTCTATAGGCGGACTATTTCCCCCAACATGGGAATGGCAGGCATTTTGGGAAATCACTGCTTTTCTTTCGCTTATTCTTGCATTTATGAATATTCTGCCTATTCCGGCGCTTGATGGCGGACATGTTACATTTCTTTTATACGAAATGATTACTGGCCGTAAACCAAGCGACAAATTTATGGAATATGCCCAGATTACAGGAATGATCATTCTTCTGTCTTTGTTACTGTATGCAAATGGAAACGACCTATTCAGAGGTTTACAAAACTGGCTTGGTAAATAGATGTCATTCTTCAGCCAACTTATTAAAATATTCGTAACTTTGACTAAATGAAATAAATATAACAATATGAACCTGACAATTATATTAGGACTACCAGGACCAACAGAAATAATACTTATTATTCTTGCGTTGCTTTTTCTTTTTGGTGGAAAAAAAATTCCTGAACTCATGAGGGGAATCGGTCAGGGTATGCGAGAATTCAAGAAGGCTTCAAAAGGTGATGAAGTTGATGAATCCAAAGCCGCTGGTACTATTGAGAATAAATCCAATTAATGTAAAAATTGAAATTATATAGCCTGTCTGCTCAAAACAGACAGGTATTTTTTTATATATAATGTTACACATATACATAGTGGCTCTGAGAAAACGCCAAAGACTGAAAAAACAAGGTTTTTTTTTCTGACACTTAATATGCCTTCTTTATGCGAACGAAAATTTTAATATTTTTTTGTCTTTTGTATAATGTTAAAATTACGGCGCAACAGACACAACAAAACTTCGGCACAGTAAACCAGCCACCCTTTGGTGGTACTCAGATACCAAACTACCCTGACATCTTTTACGAATACCGCATAGCCGAACTTAATAAAACAACACCCATTGAACTGGAATACAACGAGACCGTTAAAAAATACATTGATATCTTTGCCATTCAAAGGCGTGACGAATTTGCGAGGATCATTGGATTATCACTGCTTTATTTTCCGGTTTTTGACGAAATGCTTGCCAAATACGACCTGCCGCTTGAATTAAAATATCTCACAATTGTTGAATCGGGCCTGAACCCTATGGCTGTCTCAAAATCTGGTGCAGTGGGGCTCTGGCAGTTTCTGCTGAATACCTGTCGCCTCTTCGATCTGGAAGTGAATTCATATATTGATGAACGCAGAGATGTATATAAATCAACCGATGCAGCATGCAGATACCTGAAATACCTGCATGGAACTTTTCACGACTGGCAGTTGGTATTATCGTCTTACAACGGCGGACCAGGCGATGTAAGAAAAGCAATAGAGCGCAGCAAGGGCAAGATGGACTACTGGCAGCTAAGACCTTACCTTTCTGAACAGGCACAGAATTATGTACCGGCATTTATCGCCGCCAGTTACCTTATGAATTATTATACCGAACACAATATAATCCCTGTTGCACCCGAATACAATTATTTCGACCTCGATACGATTAAGATAAATTATTACATCACGTTTCAGCAAATATCAGAAATGCTGGATATACCAATTGAGACTTTGCGAATTCTTAATCCGGTGTATAAGTGCGATATCATTCCCGAAATTCCAAACCATGCACAGCTGACTCTTCCCGCAGAGAAAGCGATTGAATTCATCCGAAACGAATCACGGATACTGGGGAAAGAAACCGAAACCGCTAACTACTTTACAATGCTCAACAAGGCAAACCATTATGACAATAAGGTAAAAATCATTCATATAGTAGAAAAAGGCGACTTCTTTCATAAAATTGCCATGAAATATAACTGTTCATTAGAAAATATCAAAACATGGAATAATATTTCGGATAATTCGCTTGTTCCCGGTCAAAAACTTATTATCTGGGTAGACAAGTCATTTTATCAGAAGAATATTACACAATAGGTATTGGCACGAAAGTTGTTTAAAAAATATAATAAAATCCCTGGTTTTACAAAATATCTTCTTATTTGACTAAAAATACTAAACAGATGAAAAACTTTAAAGCGCTCAAATTAACCGTATTAGCGTTAACAGCCTTAATTCTGGCAACATGTAAGCCAACAGAAAAGAAACCCATGCTCCCAACTGTAACCGGATTACCGGGCGACCTTGCCATTGTTGCTGACAAAGCCGACTGGGATTCACGTCCCGGTGAAGAACTCAGAAAGATTTTTACTGAACCTGTACAGGTGTTGCCCCAGTACGAGCCATTATTTGATTTAATGTTTGTGCCCCACAGCGCCTTCAACTCTGTTTTACAACCATTTCGAAATATTTTGATGGTTAATATTAATGAAAAATACAAAGAACCGAAAATTGTAGTTCAAAAAGAGGTTTACTCCAAAACGCAGATATTATTTAACCTTTATGCCAAAGATGACTCAGCCTTTGGTGAACTCCTAAACAAAAACAAAGGAAAAATTCTTGCGTTGCTTGAAGATGCTGAAAGAAACAGGCTTACAGAATATTATAAAAAAAACCTGAACGAAGGTATTTTTAATAACCTCAGAGATAAATACAACATTACCCTGTATGTGCCCAGAGAGTACAAAACAAACATTGATTCGAGTGATTTTATGTGGCTTTACCACGAAATAGGAGCTGTTACACTCGGCATTTTTGTTTATGAATATGCTTATACCGATAGCAATACATTCACATCCGGTTACCTCATAGAAAAACGAAATACATTGCTTAAAAAATATGTCCCGGGTGAAGTTAAAGGATCTTACATGACAACCGAAACGTTATTCGGACCAGTATTTAACCAGTATCTGCTGCGGGGACAACGATATGTTGCAGAATTAAAAGGCTTATGGAAGATGGAAAACGGAATATCAATGGGGGGGCCGTTCATAAGCATAACAACACTCGATGAAAAGAGAAATAAGATAATAACCGTGGAAGGTTTTGTATTTGCTACCGGCGAAGAAAAACGAAACTATTTGCGCCAGACAGAGGCAATCGTGTTAAGCCTTGAAATACCAGATAATCAGCGCTGATCACCATTCAAGGCGCTTGTGTGCTTTCGGGTCTTTTTTGATTTCCGTGGAGGTACCGGGTCGAAACCATATGTACCCCAAGGGTGACAACGAAGTATCCTCTTTAAGGCAAGCCAACTGCCTGTAAATATCCCGTGGATTTTTATTGCTTGAACAGCATATTCCGAACAGGTGGGAATATGCCTGCAGCTCTTTGGCAATAAAGGAGAAATGGTATACTGGTATATCCTTATTGGTAAAATAAAGATCAGGCCTATTAATTGTCTTAACCTTTTATAGATAGCCATCGCTAAGAGATTATAATTACCACATTTCTAACTTACCGCTATATTAATTATTCTCCCGAGTATTGAACAAAATTTCTTTCGGTTTCATACAAAACCACCTGAATCTCTAATTTTTTATTAATTTTTTTTCTTAAAATATTCCAGATAACAACTGCAATATTTTCGGCAGTCGGAATAAGGTTTTTGAACTCCTCCACCTCGATGTTCAAATTTCTGTGGTCGAATTTTTTAATGATGTTCCTTTCAATAATATTCTTTAAAACTTTCATATCTATTACATAACCAGTCTCAGGATCAACCTCACCCTTTACTTTTACAATAAGGTCGTAATTATGTCCGTGATAATTCGGATTGCTGCAAACACCGTATATTGTTTTGTTTTTTTTCTCATCCCAGTTTATATTAATTAACTTGTGTGCAGCGTTGAAATGCGCCTTTCGGCATGCAGTTACTTTCATTCTGATTAATTTTTAATGAACTAACATCTTACATTGTAATATGTTTTACTGTAAAATATGTAAATTTAAAAATTATTCGGGTCAGATGACTATTACACAGGAAATAATGGCAGAGTATCGTGTCTTTGCATCTGGAACCTTAAAAAAACCCTGAAATCAGGTTTCGGATTCACTTCAGAATTAATCATTCAATGTCGTTTAATTAAATTTTATAGTCTTCCATTTTTAATCTGAAGAAAAGGTATGAATAATGCATGTTAACACTTTTTAACCTAAAAATCTTTTTTTGGCCAGCGAGTGTAGTAATTTTGGATAAAATCTTTTGTGGTGAAAACAACCCCCAGGGCAATATATCTGATATTCTTTATCGCATCTGCCTGTCAGTCAATTTTTTCTCAGACAGTGCCGAAAGTCCCTGAATATATTTCAGGCCGCGTTATTGACAGCGAGGTATACAAAGGTATTTCTTTTGTGCATGTACTTAATGAAAGCCGGCATATTTCGGCACTTTCTGATACCAGTGGCAGATTTACCATCATGGCCGGGCCAAAAGATACACTTGTATTTAGTGTTATGGGCTATCTTGGAAAATATATAGTCCTTGATGAAAATACATTAAGCAATAAATTTGAAGTTCACCTTGCCCCACGGTATTACGAAATAGCTGAAGTTGAGGTTTTTGGCATTATATCTTATTCCAAATTCACAGAAAAATTCCGGAAAATAGAGATACCTGAAACAGAAGCCGACATTCTGCGCAACAACCTTCAATCCATTGCCCTTGATATAGGAAAAGAAGCTAAATATTACCTGGCCATGAAAAAGGCTGCCGAAGGAGGAAACTTAATGGCAGTTCCCATACTTTCGCCTGAAGAAAAACAGCGGATAAAGCTTAAGGAGATAGTGAACAAAGAATTAATTCATTATGAGATAGATAAAAAATTCAATCGGCAGGTGGTAGCTGATTTAACCGGTTTAAAAGATCAGGAATTAGATGAATTTATACTTTATTGCAACTTTAACCAAAAATTTCTGCAATTTGGCAGCCAATATGAAATATTGGTTAAAGTACTTGAGAAATTTGAGCAATTTAAAGAGTTAAAAAAGAAAAGCAGTATTCAAACCAGCGATAATTATGCCCTCAATACCAACACTTTCGGATATCAGGGATGCACATCTTAAGATCAGGCAATTTATTCATGAAACTCCGGTACTTACTTCTCAAACCATTAATCGTTTAACTGGTTGCGAAATCTTTTTTAAGTGTGAGAACTTTCAAAAAGCAGGGGCATTCAAATTCAGGGGGGCCACACATGCTGTCTTAAAGCTTGCAGCCGACGAAGCCCGCAAAGGTGTGGCAACACACTCTTCCGGTAATCATGCAGCAGCGCTTGCCCTGGCTGCTTCGTCAAGAGGTATCAGATGCTATGTTGTAATGCCCTCTGGTGCTCCTGAAACAAAAATACAGGCTGTTAAACATTATGGCGCCGAAATCACCTTTTGTGAACCAACACTCGAAGCGCGAGAGTCAACCCTAAAACAGGTGGTTGAAAAAACCAAATCGGTATTTATCCATCCTTTCGACAATTACCATGTTGTTTGCGGCCAGGGCACTGCGACCATTGAATTATTAAATATGGTTCCTGATTTAGACATGGTCATGGCTCCTGTAGGCGGAGGTGGTTTGCTTAGTGGCTCATCAATCGCGGCAAAAACCATACGGCCATTAATAAAGGTTTACGGTGCCGAGCCAAAAAATGCCGATGATGCATACAGGTCGCTGAAAAGCGGTATACGTCAGCCCCCGCTGCAACCAAATACAATTGCCGATGGCCTGCTGACTGCACTAAGCGATCTTACTTTCGCAATTATAACAAAATATACAGATGATATATTTACTGTCGCTGAAGCTTCTATTGTTGACGCCATGAAACTCATCTGGCAGTTAATGAAAATAATTGTTGAACCATCATCGGCAGTTCCGCTGGCTGTTATATTAGAAAACCGTGAAGTTTTCAGAGGTAAAAAAGTTGGTGTTATCCTAAGCGGAGGTAATGTTGACCTTTCAAACCTTCCTTTTTAAGCACAGCATCAGGTTGGTAAAATCTTTTCGTAAGAATTACTTGGTTTAAGGTAAAGACTTCTGACTTAGAGAGAAATAGCATACCAGGGGCAGATGGTCTGATAGCTTTACTCTTTTGGTTTTAAAACCAAATGAAGCCAATGATTTACTGTGCATTATGTAATCAATCCTGAAGTAGGGGAAATTTCCGAAATAAGTATTCCCAATTCCCGATCCCGATTCGAGATAAGCATCCTTCATGCTTTTTCCAAGTACATGATAGGTATACGAAACAGGAGTATCGTTAAAATCACCGCACAAAACCACCGGGTATGGCGATTTTACAATATGTGCATGCAACTGTTCTACCTGCTTTGCCCGTTTGATATAGGCATTTTTTAACCGTCTGGAAATGTTCATT
The DNA here is from genome assembly GCA_046485045.1 of Bacteroidales bacterium. GTDB lineage: Bacteria > Bacteroidota > Bacteroidia > Bacteroidales > UBA10428 > JAFGPL01. The sequence continues at coordinate 9,245 of JAWOHT010000157.1, read as the reverse complement.
ATTTCATCCATCCGTTTATTGTCGTTACCAAATAGAAGCGAGTCAATGAAATTATAATCGCTTTTCCCCAGTTGTGTTGATTGAAGGTGACAATTGTATATCCTTAAAGTATCATCCTTAATATTTATATCAGAAAAAATTGCAGTATTGGATGAACCGGAAAAATTGACCACTCCCCTGCCAACAATCGGGTATTTGCTGAAAGTGGCCATTCCAAATCCACGGTTACCGGGTACAATGGTTGAATAGTGAATATATGAGTAAGGTGTGGCAGAAAGATTTTTTTTTACAGAATCTTCTGCCAGACTGGTATTTTTCAAAGTAAGTATCTCCTGGAGACAGATTATTCCGGCATTTTCACCTTTAATGAAATTAAATATATCTTGATGAGCAGATTTAATTTTAAGCCAGTTGTAATAGTTAAAAAGCCGCACATTAAAAGAGAGCAACTTCAGTTTGTTTTCAATTTCGGTTGTCTGGTTGCGGCCAATATCTATCTGCATGAATTTGGATGTGCTGTTCCAGCAAAGCAGGATTACTGCCAAAGAAACAAGGATATAAATTCGTTTAAAAATAAACCAGAAAATAATAAAGAGAAGGTTCAAAATTAAAATATAAGGAAACAATAGCCCGAAAAATGCAAAGTACCACGCTTTCTCAGGGCTGATATGCACTGATAATCCCGAACAGAGGAGAAACACCGCAATAATTATGTTGATGGTAAAAAATACCCTTTTAACAAATTTCTTCACTTTACTTAACTATTTGGTTCTTATAGTTCTCACTAATTTCTGCCACTCATCTTAAACAGGGTTTCCTTCTCCCTTTTTGTTAAGCTGTCGTATCCCGAATGTGCAATCTTATCGAGTATCTTGTCTATTTCTTCCTGGCTTACTGTTTTTTGCCGGTTATACTCCATATCGGTCATTTCGTGCGCACTTTTCTTATAACTTACCTTCATACGTCGCCTTCTTTTTGAAAGCAGGGTGGCAATAGAATCCATAAAGCGGTTGAACCCCTTTCCAAGGTCTTTGCCTTTACGCAATTGCAGCACGTAAATATAGGCAAACAAAACACCCCCGAGATGGGCAATATGGCCGCCTGCATTGTATGAGGCTATTTGAAGAATATCGGTGATGATAAAGAATAGCGCGATGTATTTTAATTTCACCGGCCCGAGAAAAATCAGGTAAACTGTATAATTGGGTACATAAAAAGAAATTAGCATGGCCACTGCCATAACACCCGCCGAAGCGCCAAGCATCTCAGACACTTCAACCTGAGAAGAAAGCCCCGGGAACAGATTATAAGAAATGATATAGAGTACAGCGCCTGCAAGCCCCCCAAGTATGTATGTGCTGAAAAGCTGTTTGGCGGTGAGATATTGAAGAAAAATACGGCCAAACATGAATAACCATAACAGGTTGAACAATATATGCAGAAAGTGAAAATGAAGAAACATATACGTGAAAAGGGTCCAGGGTTTTAAAAGCAGCCTTTCAGGGCTTGCCGGTAACATTAGGTATGTAACCCATTTCTGCAGAAAATAATCGCGAAGACCGTTACCTATATTACCATGTGAGAAAAACAAGGCAAAGATAACATAGGCAATATTTACCGTGAGAAATATTGCAAGATTGACATAAATAAGCTTGGTAAGTATATTTCCCCTTTTAAACGACTCTTTTATTTCATCCCAGATAGTCATAAACTCATCTTAATTTTTGTATGTAAAATTAATAAATCCTGAACTGATTTTTTTTCCAGAACTTAACAATAATAAACCCAACAATGGCACCACCTAAATGTGCAAAATGCGCAATATTATCGCCCTTGAAATTTGCCACACCAAAAAACAGCTCAATAACAGCGTAAAATGGCACGATATATTTTGCCTTAATGGGTATCGGCAAAAAAATTAACATAAGTTCAACATTTGGAAACAAGGTGGCAAAGGCAGCAAGTAAACCGAATATTGCCCCCGATGCGCCAAGAAGGGGCACATTGAAAACACTTGCATGTACCGACGCACTGATGTTATTCACCGACTCAACAGCCTGACCAATAAAAGAAGTATTTGCAGGCTCCCGCTGCCAATTATTAATAAACTCATATACTCCCGAAACAAAAAACTTAGGATGATTTTCTACAAGGTTGCTGAAAATGTCAACGTTTGGATTGCTAAGAAAAATTTCAACAGTTTTCATTAACGGATTATATTGCATCCAGATAATAAACTGGTGCAGAAAAATTGCCCCGAAGCCTGCTGCAAGGTATAGTATAAAAAAACGCTTGCTGCCCCAAATATTCTCAATAATGCGACCGAACATGTACAATCCGAACATATTGAAAAATATATGACCAAATCCACCATGCATAAACATATGTGTAAGCAATTGATGGGGCTTGAAATTTTCTGATTGAAAATAGTACACCGATAACCTTTCAACAAGGTTAAAACCCCTTATAGGAATGAAATAGGTTATCAAGAACAACACTACATTTATCAGCAAAAAATTTTTTACCACGGGAGGCAATCCACCAAATCCCCCTGATCCGTATCCATTCATATTTTATCGTTATATTTTAAAACCACACCTCCGGAACACAGGCAGCCTGTTTACAATCAACACCGCAAATATAGGATTGTTTTTGGATAATGACAGAATATAAGACATTAATTGACCTGAAATACATGGTATGAAAAGTGTACAGACTTAATTTAGTTTCTTTTCCAGTTCCTGCATATCGAGAATAAAAATGATCTTTTTACCGGAAGGTGAATAATTAGGATCTTCGCACCCGAAAAGCTGGTCAATTATATCCTGCATCTCGTTGACCGACAGGGGTATATTATATCCTGCGGCAGAAGACCTCGCGATACTGCGTGCAACTCTTTCGCGCGCATTTCTTTTAATATCGCTTTGTGTATTGCGGTATTCCTCCAGAACCGACTCAATGAGCCTTGCCGGCTGAGGATTCCTGATATCCGACGGACAACCGTTTACCACGATGGTATCGTTCCCAAAATTGCTGATATCAAACCCGATGGCGCACAGATCATCAAAAATCTCGGCAAGCAGGGCGTAATCACCGGGAGTTAGCTGAATGGTCTCCGGAAACAAAGTTTGTTGTGCAATAGAAAAGTTATGGGCCAGTGAATGAACAATCCGCTCGTAAATAATTCTTTCATAAGCACGCTTTTGGTCAACAATCATCATCCCCGATTTAACAGGGGTGAAAATGTACCGGTTTTTCAACTGAACAAAATTGGTGTGTTGAATAAAATCTATATGTGAGATCACATGCTGGTCTGCTTCTCTTTTAATATCTGTACTATCGGGTTGCACCTCTTCCCGTCCGAAACCTTCGTAGAATTTTTCCCAATCAGGGAGCTTTTCACTTTGTTGTCTTTTAAAAAGATAATCCCCGTTTGGTTTCTTTTCCTGTTCCCCCTCAAACGGATTGAATTCCGGGTTCACCTTTATGCCCGGCATCTTAATCTCGGTATTCTTACCGATATAAGGTATTTCAAAACTGCTTTCAATATCGAAATCTATAGAAGGAGCAATGTTGGTTTTTCCGATAGCTTCTTTGATTGCTGCTTTGATAATCTGAAAAATTGCCTGTTCGTCTTCGAATTTAATTTCGGTCTTGGTAGGGTGAATGTTTACATCAATATTTTGCGGGTCGCTTTCAAGACAGATAAAATACGAGGGTAGAGAATCGTGCGGCAGAATCTGTTCATACGCTTTCATTACTGCTCTGTGAAAATAGGGGTGTCGCATATACCTGTTGTTGATAAAAAAGTATTGTTCACCAAATTTCTTCTTTGCAAATTCCGGTTTGCCAATATATCCCTTAATCTTCACCAAACTGGTATCGGTCTCAAAAGGTATAAGGCTGGCATTTATTGATCGCCCGAAAAGGTGCGTGATACGCAGCTTAAGATTGGCCACCGGCAGGTTATAAACCGGCGCACCATTGTTTATCAGCCTGAACTCGATATCGGGATGAGAGAGGGCGATACGTGTAAACTCATCGGTAATATGCCTGAATTCGGTATTCGTGTTTTTCAGAAATTTTCTACGGGCAGGGACATTAAAAAACAGATTATTAACCGTAAAATTTGATCCGGCCGGGCAACTCACCTGACCCTGTATTTCAACATTCGAACCGCTGATCTGAATTTCGGTACCCAGTTCATTTTCTGCCTTGCGTGTATGAAGGGTAACTGTTGCAATAGCAGCTATTGATGCAAGCGCCTCGCCCCTGAACCCCTTGGTCCTGATTTCAAAAAGATCTGAAGCTTCCTTTATCTTTGATGTTGCATGCCGCTCAAATGCCATACGTGCGTCGGTTTCAGACATTCCGCAACCGTTGTCAATAACCTGTATTAAAGTCTTTCCCCCGTCGGCAATAATTACCGAAATGCATGTACCTCCTGCATCTACTGAATTTTCAACCAGCTCTTTAACTACCGATGCTGGTCTTTGAATAACCTCACCGGCGGCAATCTGGTTTGCCACCGAATCAGGAAGCAGGCGGATTATATCGGACATCGGGATTAATTATCTGAATATTAATAAATAAGCTGCTGCAAGCAATATCAATAGTATTAAAAAAAACCGCATTGAGCCCGTTCTGTTTTGCCTTTTGCTGCTATGGAGATTTTCGCGCAGGGTACCCTTTTTGATGCCCGGCTTATATCCATCCGAAGATTTTGTTATTCCCATCTCTTCCTCAATTCTCCTTACACGCTCATTGAATTCTTCCTTTTCTTTATCGTAATATAAAGGTGTGTAATTAAATTCTTTATGCTTATCTAATTTGAAAAACTGAAATATTGCCATGTCTGTCTTTTTTGGTATACAAATGTATAGAAGATATCATTAACCTCCACGAGAAGTTTACGCAAAAACCGTGCAAATTTTTATCAATTCGGCGATTAAGTATTTCTTAAATATTTAATTTAATCTTATTTTTGCGCCGAATTTAATGTTTTTAATTTTAGGTATAACAGGTACTGTAAAAAATTAGAATTAAGTAACTTTGTATCATTAACTCACACATACACTTTTATTCATTATAATGAAAAATTTATTTAAGATTCTTGAAAAGAAAAAAATTGCCTTGCCTGATGATGCTTTTGTTTTGTTAAACAGCTGCAAAAGTTACGAGGTTTTTGATACCGTTGAAGAACTGGTCCTTGCCGCTTCAGGTGGTGAAGGGAACAATTACTTCGAAGTGAAATATCAGGTTACGGGAATTGGCGAATATACCGAGGCTATCATTCACAGGGTTACCAATGGTATTTCTGCCAACTACACCGATCCTTACATGCGCCGCCGCGACCCTGATACCATGGCTATATCAGACAATATGCCTACCGATAAAAGCAGGTTTAAGGATAAGTATGGGTATGATTTTCAATCGCTTCGGAAAGAAACATTTGATTGGCTCAAGGATCAGGACCTGGCCCTGTTTTTTTATTTTGCCGGAAGAGACTCTATTGGCATGAGCGGACTGGCCATTGTACCTGCAAATGCAGCCTTTTTTGCAATGGGTCTGGCAATGCTGCAAAAGATTATACCTGTGAATGAATTGACTGAATACCAGACAGTTGATTCCGTGATCTATGTTGCTCCCACTTTTCGTCATACACATTTCAATGGCAGACAGGTGGTTGTTCACAGCCGCTCAGAAAACCTGCACGAAATATTTTCTTACAACCTATACCCCGGACCCAGTGCCAAGAAAGGATTATACGGTGCCTTGCTAACCAAAGGTGAACGCGAAGGTTGGATTACAGCGCATTGCTCCACCGTGGAAGTCATCAGCCCATATGACAATGTAATAACCTTTATGCACGAGGGAGCCAGCGGTGGAGGAAAAAGTGAGATGCTCCAGAATATTGTCAGAGAACCCAACGGACAGGTGTTAATTGGTGAAAATACCATTACCGGAGAAAAACGTTTAATCAACCTGCCTATTTTCTGCTCTTTTCATCCGATAACCGACGATATGGCCTTTTGCCATCCGGCCATACAGAAAGATAACGGTAAACTCACCGTAATGGATGCCGAAAATGCATGGTTTATACGTGTTGACGGAATAAAAGACTACGGCAGCGACCCGTTTCTCGAAAAAATCACCATCAAACCAAAGAAACCCTTGTTGTTTTTAAACATTAAAACCAACCCGGGCAGCACAGCGTTGATTTGGGACCATATCGAAGACGAACCGGGAAAAACATGCCCGAACCCGAGGGTAATCCTTCCGCGCGATATAGTACCAGGAATAATAAACAAGCCTGTTACAGTTGATATAAGAAGTTTTGGGGTGCGCACCCCGCCATGTTCAAAAGAAAAACCCGATTATGGCATAGTCGGTTTGTTTCATATCCTTCCCCCGGCCCTTGCATGGCTCTGGAGACTTGTTTCTCCCCGGGGATATGGCAACCCAAGCATTGTTGGAGGCAAAGAAATGGAATCTGAAGGCGTAGGATCTTACTGGCCTTTTGCTACCGGCAAAATGGTAACACATGCCAATATTCTCCTTGAGCAGATTATCCAAAGCCCCCGTATGCGTTATACCCTTGTGCCAAACCAGCACATTGGTGTCTGGAAAGTAGGTTTCAGGCCACAGCTTATCATGCGCGAATACCTTACGCGTCGAGGCAATGCAAAACTCAGGGTCGACCAGTACCAGGAAGCTCGTTGCCCGCTTTTGGGTTATGAACTGAATTACCTGACCATTGAAGGGGCAAAAATACCATCAAGGTTTTTACAGGTACACCGGCAGAACGAAGTGGGTACAGAGGGTTATGATGCAGGCGCCGGAATATTGACCGGATTCTTTAAAAAACAATTGGCATATTACCTTAAGCCTGAACTGTCGCATACCGGCAGAAAGATCATAGATGCTTTTATGTCGGGTGCGAAGGTAGAAGATTATAATTCCATTGTCCCCATGAATTATTCATATTCTTTTCTAACCATAAAAGACTATGAGAACGGGGCAGCCGAACATTAGCTAAAACATTACTATGTGGGTACACACCAAAAAAAGCCAGGATAAAATAACTCCCGATATTGCACTCTCTTATCTGAAAGAGGGAAACCAAAGGTTTATTAATAACCTGAAATTACACCGCAACCTGCTGCAACAGGTGAACCTTACATCGGAAGGGCAGTTTCCGTTTGCGGTAATTTTAAGCTGCATTGATTCAAGGACCTCTGCAGAAATGATTTTTGACCAGGGACTTGGTGATATTTTCAGTATTCGTATTGCCGGTAATATTCTGAACGACGATATTCTCGGAAGTATGGAGTATGCATGCCGGACAGCCAATTCAAAATTAATTGTAGTACTCGGACACACCAGGTGCAGCGCAATTATAAGTGCATGCAACAAACTTGAACTGGGACATTTTACACATTTGCTCAGCAAGCTTACACCGTCTATCGAAAACGAAAAAGAGACAACAATCAACAGAACCGGCACAAATGAAAGTTTTGTCAACAATGTCACCCGCAACAATATAATACTAACAATTAAACAGATAAGAGAAAAAAGCCCGATTTTACAGGAAATGGAAAATAACAGCAGTATAAAAATCATCGGCGGGCTCTACAATGTTGAAACCGGTGAAGTTCAGTTTGAGTAACCTGAGACAATACAATTAAAATTTATATCGGTACGTTAGGTTATAAAAAATAACCTAATTTTAATGGGCAAAAAATGGACCGATGTTGGTTCATGCTAAAAGTGCAGCCAATGAATGAAATAAAACAAAGTCTTGCAGAAGCGCAACAGATGCTTGATCTCTTCTCTTCGGATGAAAAAAAACTTAAAGCCATTGAAGATGCAGGAAACCTGATGGTTGACTGCATAAAAAACAACCATAAAATCATATCGTGCGGCAACGGGGGGTCTATGAGCGATGCCATGCATTTTGCCGAAGAACTAACAGGTCTGTTCCGCGAGATGAGACCCGCAATCGCGGCACTTTCCATATCAGACCCTTCACATATTACATGTGCTGCCAACGATTTTGGTTTCGAAAATATTTTTTCAAGATATGTTGAAAGCATCGGCCAGCCGGGTGATATCTTGCTGGCCATTAGTACCAGCGGAAATTCAAAAAATGTGTTAAACGCAGCTCTTACTGCCAGAAACAAACAGATGAAAATTGTTGCCCTCACCGGTAAAGACGGTGGAGAACTTGCTCACCACTGTGATGTCGAAATCAGGGCCCCGTTCTCAAAATACTCTGATCGCACACAGGAAATTCATATTAAAATTATTCATTGCCTGATACAGTTTATTGAATCACATTTGGCATGAAAACCAGGATATACCCGGTTTTGCTATTGGTGTTCATTACAGCCACAGCTTGTTTCGAGGATTCTTTTGAAGAAATCTCCGATTCAGTGCTGATCAATTCATCTTACTCACTGCCTGTGGGTGAAGTTATCTACCAGATAAATGACTATTTTGAAGGTCTTCATACCATTCTCATCCCCCTGCCCGATTCTGTTTCATACAACGATTTTATTTTTCCAAACTTACTTGATACCATTTATAAGTCTGATATTATACCTTTTGATTTTACAATTCCCGGAAGCGATAATGAAAGAATAAAATCAATCACTTTCAGAGTTATTATCGAAAATGGATTCCCTACTGATGTTAGGGTTCAGGTATATTTTACAGCCGGACTGGCACATACCAATTCCTTATTTCCCGGAGGTATGGAATCATTGCAGGCAGCTTCAATCGATCAGAACGGTATAGTCACTGCTCCAAATGTTCAAATTAAAGATATTACGCTTTCGCCGGAAATACTGGCCAATCTTTCAAACTATACACATATCGGGATTTATGGTCAGATACCAACAACCAGGCCTGATATTGAGATTGTAAAATTCTATACAAGGTACATGCTTAAATTCCATTTTGGTATGCGTGTTGAGTTAGAATATAATCTGAATGAATTATAAACCGGGAAGCATTTTATGCCGAAAAATACTATTTACAGACTGATGGCCCTCATATTACTTTCTCTTTGTTTTCCGGTTATGGGGCAGCAAAGCCACACCCTCTATTTTTTACATAATGTGCCTCAATCGAATCTGCTCAATCCTGCTGTTCAGAACGAATGTAAATTATTTATAGGTCTTCCACTAATTTCTTCGTTGCATATCAATTTGGCTAACAGCGGTTTTACATATAATCAGCTT